>JBFFCW010000296.1:0-5345 GCA_041559695.1 Desulfobacterales bacterium | reverse complement strand
CCCGATAAGGACTGGGCACTTTGGAGTGTGACCTGTATTCCTCGCTATGATCCTTAGAAGTCCAAGATGCATAAAAAAGCGGCCTGGCTGCCCTTATACAAGGGACAGTCAGGCCGCTTCCTTGAAAGCTTCCCTCTTTCCTATTTTTTAATCAATTCATATTTGAAAATCTCGTAAAAAGTCTGAAAAGCAAACTTTTTACGCGTGTGTTTAGATATGCTGATCTTTCAATTATTTGCAGTGGCCATTCTGCATTGCCCACTGCAATCCGTCACAATCACCCAGATCGCACGCCCTCCTGAAATCTTTACAGGATTCTTGGCTTTTTTTCATCTGGAAATAAGTCAGCCCGCGATTCAGGAGTGCCTTTGCGTATTTAGGCCTGAGCTGAAGGCTTTGATTGAAATCTGCCTCGGCTTTTTGATATTGATCCAGGGCGTAATAGGCATTGCCGCGATTGTTAAAGGCTTCGGCATATTGCGGTTTCATCCGGATGGCCTGACTGAAATCGTTGATGGCCTGCTGATGACGCTCTAAATTGTAAAATGCCAGCCCCCTGTTGTTGTAAGCTTCGGCCATCTTGGGGTTGGCCGCAATAGCCTTATCCCAGTAGCCTTTGGCCTTGTTGGGATCTGTGTATTGCCCATCTTGCCACAGGGCCTGCGCTGCGGCATTCCAGTCCGTATCTTTTGCTGCAGGAGCTTTTTTAACCCGCCGTTTCGGGAGTTTTATCGGTGCACTTCTGTTTTTAAGGTTCTGATCCTGTTTCATCAGCAATGAAGGATCCCCTGTCAAATCACCGATCATTTTGTACATCTCGCCCATCATCGCGGCGCCAAATACACCCAGGAGTACAAGCGGCGTCAGCTGTATGATCGTCCAAATGATCATGATTTTCGTCAATGCCAGGCTTTTGTGCTTGATCCAGCCCCAGATAAATGTCCATAAACCGCAGGTGATAATCCCGATGATGCCCTGTAACGCCCCGCCATGTTTAAATTGTTTTATCAGAACGATGATAAAAACAATCAAGCTGATCAGCGACAACACCGGGAACAAAAGACCGATACCCATTTCAAACATAGTTTACCTCATTGTTGTTTTTTTAATGCAATGTTGACAGACTCGTAAAAAGTCAGAAAAGCAACCTTTTCGCGAGTGTGTTTTGTATTTGGTGTATCGTGTTAGAATTCTAACATGCTGGTATCGCATTATCTATTTCATTCCAAACACGAAATGCCAAACACCAAACACCTGATGAATTCGATTTTTTACGGATTCATCAAATTTATTATTCGTAAAATCCAGTAGGCCAGGATACTTAGGATCAGCAGCCCGACAATTCCACTGCGCCTTTCAAAAGCCGCTATCTGAAAAGCGATTTTTTTTTGAAGCCCAGTCGGCAGGATGCTGCCGACGATCAGGAAAATCATACCGCCAAAAAATACGGGCGCAAATGCGTGCAAATTAATTGCGGCTTTCCAGTGCCCCTGGGCGAACAGAACTGTCGCCCGTGTCAGGCCGCATCCGGGACCAATCACGCCCAGTGTTGATTTTACCGGGCATTGCCATGCTGTGGTCCCTGTTGCGGTCAGTGCAACCTGTGCAAGCCCTGCGGCGGCCAGCAGGACGATGACCCGTCGTTTCTGCAGCAAGGGTCCCAGCACAGGTGCAAATAATCCACCCTTGCTGTGCGTCATGTTGATGGAACCCGCTGTCATAGTCGGCCTTGCCTTGCCGGTTAAACTGCTGCTGGTTGTCATTTTCTTTCTGGCGATGAGTGTGAAACGGTATTCGTTTTACTATCCTAATTATCGGCAGCTATCTGAAAATCTTTATCTTTTTGCCGATTACGAGGCGAGATTGCTTGATTAAACAGGTGATGGCCAAAGAACCCACCCCCCGCCGTCTTTATTTATGAGCGGATCGGCGAACGGGTGGTTTTTCTGAGCCGATGTATTAATTTTAGCAGATTATGTTGGTATTTAGCAAATTTTTCTGATCGATCGGGGTTTAATTTTTTCGGTAGTTGGCACTCAATCGCGCTGCTGAAGCGCTTTTAATAAAAGATGGTTCGGGTGCGATGGCGCGGGATGGATTTGTACTTGGGCTGTTGGCCGCGATTCCAGAGTAAGAAATCAAGTTCCATGGAGGTGATCGTATGCCCGGATTTGTTGAGAGCGGCCTTTAATCGCTCGACGGCATGCAGGGCACAGGCCCTGATCTCAATTTCCACTGCCGAGCCGGCTGGAATCAACTTTGCTGCATCGATATGTGAGATTAACGCTTCCGGGTAAATTAAAATATTATCCATCCGCAGGACATGCGGTACCAGATTGTCAGCGAAAATGGTTAGATTCTGCAGATCGTCAAAACGTCCCAACCCCTGGCCGTCAAATGCCAGCGACAGGTCGGCAGCGGCCAGCTGGGCGCGCTTATAAAAGGGGACTTTGACCGCATCATATAATTCAACATCACAAAAGTAGGGCATTCGGCTCAGCAGCTGGATCAAGCGTTCGGCTGATGAGCCGGCGGCTTCGATCAACCCGGAAAAGCTACCGCCGTAATCCGCCTGCACATACCTGCCAAGGTCATTTAAAGCCCGGGCAAAAAGCCGCATGAGCTCAGCAATGGGCCTATTTTTGAAATCCTGCCTGAATATGCGGGTGCAGTCTTGCGGGGTCAGCCGGGTTAACTCCAGGGGCGAAAGCGGCCCCTTTTTTTTAAACCGGTCATTGAGGCGGCCGGCCACCGTGAAATAACCGGACTTGCCCGGGCGTTTGTTCATATATGGGAAATAGCCGGATCCAAAATTAATGGTATCCAGGGTCAAAAAAAAAGCCGCCGTATCATCTCCCTGGCCCAGATAATGGCTTGCGCGGTCATGTTCAGGCTGGATGGTCTTGGCCTTGAGCAAGACTGCAGCATATGAAGGGATTAAATCATAATTGATTCGAACGTGGGCGGCACGCTCGGCCACAGTTTTACAGCCTGCCCGGACCTGTTCCAAAAGTCTGCTGCCCATCGATTCGTTCCTGTTTCAGATAAATTTGCGGCCGCGCTGATTCCGACCGAAACCCCTATTTGTGGATGCGGTATAATATCGGCCGAAGAAAAAATATCTCACGGTTTGAGTTTTTGGATAATAATTTCCGAGTCCTTTGTTACGATAATTCGACTGTCATCTAATCCAAACATGGCGGCATAACCCGAAATGGTCGCCTCTTTGACTTGATCGTTTGAAACGATCTGAATCTTGACATCCGACGCTGCTTTTGGATGGTAGTAGGTATCGATCTCCGCTCCCGGATCCAGCTCACCCAGGTCCCGCCGGTATGCGGCGGATATGATCAATACCTGATTTAAGCGGTAAGGGCTGTCATTGACGATCTCAAGATAAATTTGACTTGCCAGATGACTGCCGACAAAGCTGTAAGACAGGGCCAGGGGTAAATTCAGAAGTATAAGCGCTATGGCGATAAACCCTTTGTGCCTGCCCTTTTGCCGCTCGGGCTCCGCAGACCGCATATTTAGCAGCAAAAACAGCAAAACACATCCGATCCCAACGAGCCCCAGAACAAATCCGATCGCCAGCAACAGGAAACCGATGTCCACCAGCAACTGGGCATGGGTCTGCCAGTATGCAAAAAGGCCGATGGTCGCAGCCAGCAGCGGTCCCTCCCAGCAGATAAACCCGGATATTAATAAAACCCTGTATTTCATCACAGCTTAATAAATTTTGTAAATTGTACCTTATGATCACCGGGCCGGTTGTAATCGCCTGTTACCGGGAGGCCGTCAATTTCAGCGTCACCCGGTTCGAGCTGAAAGCTAATTCGTTTGTGAAATTCAACCGAGCCCCGGTTTACCGGAGATGTGCATGCCCGGATAATGTTGCGGTCATGGTTTCGACAGATTTCAAAAAAGCGCTCATACAAGGTCATGCCGATACCTTTTTTACGAAAATCCGGGCGGACACCCATGAAATGAACATATGCTTCATTTTTAAGCGCTGGTGAAATAAAGCCGATTAAGAAGCCGACGATCCCACCTTCTTGTTCGATCACCAAAGATGTATCGCCAAAATGATTCAAAAACAGTTTCGGCAGCATGGCGGTGAGATCGCGTCCGCCCCACCAATTCTGCAAGGCGGCAATGATTTTTTCGTGATCGGCGGGTTCGGCTTTTCGTATCATGATATCATTTTCGATCATCTCGTAATCCTCCCGGGGGCAAATGATGACGGTCAAATTTTGTCCAACCGCGCCATTGACCGGTCGTGAAGCCGGTAAAAAAGGGGCACGGCAGCCATGGCACCCACCAGTGCCAGAAACATATCCCACTGAGCGTCCCAGATATCGCCCTGTGAACCTAAAAAGGCGGTGCCGATATCAGATGCCACGATCAACGCGATCCACCACTCCAGCAGTTCCCAGAAGGCTGCGATGGCCAGAATGATGCTCAAGACAATAAAATAAAACCAACCGCCCCTTTGCAGCGGTGTGACCCTCAAAAGAACTTCTCGGATAATAAAAACCGGAAACACGCCGAGGGCAATATGCCCTACGCGATCGTAGTGGTTGCGACTAAAACCGAAAACCTCCATGGCCCAGTTCCCCAGCGGCGTTTTGGCATAGGTATAATAACCGCCGTATATCAGGATAAACATATGAAAAAACACACACCAGTAGACCATGTGCGACATCGGGAATCGGCGATGAATTGCCATGAGCACAGCAATGCCAACGAGCCCGGGGCCCACCTCCAGCAACCAGCTGAAACGTCCCGCCGGGGGCGCTATCACCGTAGCAATACAGATGAGGATGACGATGCCCAGGAGGATCAACGGTGTGCGGTAATATGAAAATGGTACCGCTGTCATTTACTCCCCTTTTCGCCGCAATCATATTTTAGCCAATGCTCGGGGTCGGTCTGGGAAAGGGCTTTGCCGGTCGCCAGATAATGGTTCATGGTGGCCTCCCAGAACTTCATATCTTTCACAAAATTATCCTGTGTAAAATTTTCGATGAACCGATTACCCGCTTCATTCAGCGCGGTGATGGTATAGGTGATGTGAACACGGGAATCTTGCTGTCCGCCGTCCTCGGCGCGAACCGTTACTTCGGCCACTCTTGAATCCGGAGTGATGCGGGCAAAAACAGTCTCACAGGCGGCATCATCTCATTTGGTGATCAGCCAGATGGTGTCTTCACCGGCACTTCTGGAGGTAAACACACATCCTTTTTCAGCGAAGCCGGAATCCGAAAAAATCAGATCATAATCCCAGCCATCCAGCCATTCAGCCTCTTTGACCGGACAGATCAAAGAATGGACCACCGACGGCT
>JBFFCW010000295.1:0-5364 GCA_041559695.1 Desulfobacterales bacterium | reverse complement strand
GCCGCATCCGGCCGGGCATTCGCGACAGGTCGATGCGTACCAGGTCGCTTTGCCGGTGACCATGTCGTCGGGTGCGTGAACGAGGGAAAACAGGTTTTTTTCAGGAGGACCACAGCCGGCTGCCAGGGAAATGCTGCCCATACCCGCAATCTTGAGGAAGGTTCGCCGGTTCATATCAAAAAGCGTCTCCTGAAGCAGAAAAAGAGGGATCGGTTGGTGAAAAAATGGCGTTTACTTTGATAATCCCAAAACCACTAGAAGTGTTTTCAAAACCTCAAGTCAGGTTCAAGGGTAAGGCGCAGGCCGATCGAGATAGCGCAGCATACATGGGTATGTGAGCATTTATCGGAGGCCTGCAACGCAGCCATTGGGCCTTAGATGGGGTTTTGAAACCACTTCTAATCATTTATGCGGGTTGCAGTCTCTAATTCGGAACGGTTTCTAAGATTGCATTTATAGGAAAAATGAACTCTGCTTGTCAAGTTTGTTTGAGATTTTACCGGCTTAAGATCTGAGCCTTTTATGTTCTCAGCAAATTCACATCGCTTAAAAATTCCTTAATATAAATGATAATTGGCCACGGACCCGCTCAGACCCACACGAACCAGGGAAAAGGACGTGCTGGTGTGCGCCCGTGTGGGTCTGTGGCTATTTCCAAACGTTATTTCAATTAATTTGCGGTACGCATGCGCAGATTTATCTCTAAGCTTTCCAAAGAAAGTTTGATTACCTCTTTGGCCGTTTCGGTCTTTTGCATGTAATCTTCAAAAAATTGGTTTACCGCCTTTGGATTATCCATTCCGGCTACGGGGACAATCGCCGCCACAACTCTTTCATAAAACATCGGGTGAAATTGCTCGATTTGCTCCAGATTTGTCACATACCAGTCCCACAGCAGGGGGATGGCATGCGGATTGGACGCCATTGCCACAACCGGCACAAATTTGTTGCGGGCCGGCACCGTATCCAGAATGTATTGCAGGGCGTTTTGAAGCGAACGCTTTTCTTTAAAGCAGCCCAGCGCCACCAGTATATTCATGCGTTCATGTTCGATCTGCGATGACTGAAAACGTTGATCGAGCCCCGCAAAGGTCTTTTCATCGCCTCCTAAGGCCGCGACCTGCAGGACGCTTTTCATGATGTCCGGATGCACGGAGTGGCCCTGCATCCAGCGCGCAAACTGATCGCGGGCAAACGCCATTGAACTCTGGGAGCCGCTCAGTGCCGCATGCCAGAGCAACTGTTCCCTGAGGATAGCGGTGGTATGTTTTTCATCAGGCCCCGGTTCGAATCCGATATGTTTAAGTATTTTTTCAAACCAGGGGCCAACGAGCGACGATATTTTGTCTTTCTTTTCAGCACCGAGTACCCGATAGGCATGCTGCAGGTTGTTTGAGATACTGACCAGCGGCAAAAATGCATTTTCATCCTGGTAGTAGGCCAGAAAATCCAGATATTCATTGAACGAGACCTCGCCGCGTTTGCACAATGAAAAAAGATCGTTTTGCAGGCCCCAGCGGTCTTCAGGGGCCAGCAACTGATCATCGACCTGTTGACCGAGGGCAGCCAGATTATCTCCGTCCTGATAGCGAACGATATAAAAACCGGTTTGTTGATCATTGAGCTTATAGGCGTCGGCTTGTTTTGGGAGTTCAATTTCGTGCCGGGCGCTGTTCATCAGAAATGTCAGCCGCTCAGTCTCTTCCGCGCCTGAAAAAAACCGAACGGTGATGGGCACCTGCCAATTCTGATCGGAATCAGCCGGCAGATAGCTAAAACGTTGCTGGGCCAAGTGCAGCTTGTTTCCTTCCTTTTTGACCGAGATCATGGGAAACCCCGGCTGCTCGATCCAGCTTTTCATCATTTTACCGATGGGCTGTTCGGAAACCTGTTCGAATGCTTCCCACAGGTTCCGGCTCGCGGCGCTGTCGTATTCATAGGTTTTGAGATAGTCCTGCAAACCTTTTTTGAAATTTTCTGCGCCGATATAGCCTTCAATTTGCCGCAAAATGCTGCCGCCCTTGCTGTATATAATCGGAGCCGTGCTGACATTGATAATGACATGCTCTCCTCCCGGAATTTCGATGGCAAAATTTTCCAGGAGCGCATCCCGCGCCATGGCACTGCCGGTGCTTCCCCACAGAAACTGCTGCCAGGTTTCCCACTGCGGATAATAGTGATCGACAACCCTGGAACCAAAATAAGTGGCAAAACTTTCATTTAACCAAAGATATTTCCAGTCCACCGGAGTGACCAGATTGCCGAACCACTGATGGGCGATCTCGTGTGCGATGACCTCACATATGCGTTCTTCGCCGGATTTAGAGGTAATCTCCGGATAATGCAGCAGTAAATTTTCACGAAAGGTAATCGCCCCCCAGTTTTCCATGGCGCCGAACGCGAAATCAGGAATCGCAATCAAATCCATTTTGGGAAGCGGGTAGGGGATGCCGTAGTAATCCTCGCTAAATGCCAGGGATTTGCGGCCGAACTCCAGGCCGAACGTTGCATACGGCTTCATTCCGGGCAAGGTGGCCACCCGCACCCGCGGGTCTTCTGGGTCCTCGGTAAACTCAAACTCACCGATTCCGAAAAACACCAGATAAGTGGACATTTTAGGCGTCTGTTTGAAGGTCACCCGCTTTTTTCCGTTATCCAGTGACGTTTCCTGGGCGATGGCACCATTGGAAATTGCCACCAGATTCCGGTCGATGTCCATGATGATATCGAAGGTCGCCTTTTTGGCGGGGTGATCCATGCACGGAAACGCTCTTCTGGCATCACTTTCTTCAAATTGGGTTACAGCGATATATCGGGTTTTGCCCGAATGGGTATATCGACTCCGATAGAACCCGGCCATTTTATCGTTGATTTGTCCCTCATAGCGAATCTGTATCCGAATGGCCCCGTGCATTTTTTGAGGAAGCAAAATCAGCAATTCTTCTTTTTCAACATCCGTTTCAAATGCACATTCGACCCAATCGGTATCGTGTTCGACGGCACAGCTTGAAATCGAAAGCTCGAGTATGTTTAAACCCATTGCTTCAATGGCAGCGGGGGCGTCAACCAGAAGCGTTACCTTGCCGGCGAACGTAAAATTCGTCATATCGGGAATCAAATGTATCTGGTAGTTTTTGGGTGCGACCTGCTCCATGGTTTCCTCCTCGAGGCCAGTGATTGGAAAATAGATATTATTGACAGCTGATGTAAAATGTATTTTTAAAAGTGGGAAGTATAAAGAAATAAGCAGAACCTGTCAAATATTGGAGATTCTTGGCCTATGCATCTTTAAATGCTTTTCACAGGATAATGCCAAGGCGCTTTTCAAAAATAGTTATTGGTTATTTGTTATCAGTTGTTAGCGTTTGCCTAGTTGCCATTTGCCTAAAATTCATACCTGTCGATACCCATAACAAATAACCATTAACGAATAACAAACCGGATTTTAGCCACGATGTAATTTCAGTTCTTTTAAGACAAATTAACCCGTACATTCATAATTCGATTGAGGGAGGTTACCATGAGCGTGATCGTTGAGTTTTCTATTTTTCCGATGGACAAAGGCGAAAGCCTGAGCCCGTATGTCGCCCGGGCACTTAAAATCATTCAAGACAGCGGATTGCCCTATGAGCTGAATCCCATGGGCACCTGTGTGGAAGGCGAATGGAGCGAAGTCATGTCCCTGGTGGATTGCTGCTTTCAGGCGCTTGAAAAGGACTGCAACCGGATAAACCTTTCACTGAAAGCCGACTACCGCAAAGGTCCCTCCGGCCGCATGAAGAGTAAAGTGGCGTCGGTCGGACAAAAATTAAAATAGCGGCGTACATGAGATTCTAATCGGCAATTTATTTTAGATTTTGATAAGCTACCTAAAAAATATAGCTATTGCGGAAGCATAGCCGGAATCTAACAAAAATCAGTTGTAACCGTTACCACTATGTATCGGGGCTATTGGTACTCAATATTGGAAATTCAACAAGGGCCTAAAAATCCTAACCCCGCTCACGATTGAAAATCTAATATTTCAAATGGTAATCTTTTAGACGGTGCTGTTCATTACCGTTGATCCTTTAATCCCCATTTTGGCAAAGCCTTCCAGAATGGCCACAAGGTGTTCGGATGGTTCCAGGACGTTTACCAGCAGATACATATTATTTCCCCTCTCTTAGTAGACCCAGCTCACAAGTATTTGTCCGCCAAACGATGTGCCCAGCATTACGCTGGTCGAGTGCCATCCAATAGAACAATCGATAATACGGATTGTTTCAGAGCGTATTCCCATTCGCCTGGAGCCAAGTTGTCTGGAACAAGAAATATTTGTCCTGCGTAATCTCGCAATTCAACCTATCGTACAAATCGGTGCCAATCCCAGTTTAAAAACCATTTGTGATATAACCGATTGAAGCGACTATCGGCCTTCATGCGGGCTAAAAACTCATTCAAGAATTTCATGAAGTCCGGGTCGTTTTTGCGTATCGCCCATGCAATGGGCTCCTCGGTAAAGGGCTTATCCAGAAAGATCAGCTTATCAGACGGATTCATGGCGATAAAAGCGGCATTAAACGGAAAATCATAGACAAATGCATCTGCTGTACCATTGAGTACCATCATGGCACCTTCACTTTCCGTATCTGCAGTTTTATATGTGGCATTCGGAATCAAGCGCTTTACTGCCTCCTCACCGGTGGTGCCTGGTTTGGATACCACAACGAACTTAGAATCATTCAGGTCCTTGTAGGATTTAACGGTATTCTCATGCTTGGCATTGAGCAGAACTGTCTGCCCTACAGTCATGAAGGGATTGGCAAAATCCACTTGCGTCTTGCGCGCCTCGGTCACAGACATTCCACCGAAAATTATGTCGAAACGACCTAATTTCAGGGCAGGAATAATGCTGGGCCATTGGGTGTCAACAAATACCGGTTTGACATCCAATGCTTTGGCCATCTCAATCCCGATATCGATATCAAAGCCGATCAAGCTGAGTTGACGGCCCTTACGCCGAAATCCTCCGTGGCGAATCTCCTTCTGTCGTAGTCCGCTGCGTTTGTCGATCATCTCAAAAGGCATATATCCCACTTCCAAACCGATACGCAGTTCACCACGTCGTAAAATACCTTCTAAAGTCGAATCTTTTGACAATTCCACGTCTTTGGCCAGCGCTGGTGCATCCGCTTGCACCAGCCATAGCCCTGACAAAATGAATACGATTATCATTTTAAAGCAGATAGTCTTAAACATGTCCGTATCTCCTTTATGGTTCTGTCTTTGACGGTTGTAATATATAGCCCGTCATTTTTTTTATGCAGCGCCAGGTTCAGCCGCCATGTCGGGTGTTTCGACCTTTTCTTCCAGCGGATCAAT
>JBFFCW010000294.1:0-5365 GCA_041559695.1 Desulfobacterales bacterium | reverse complement strand
GTTACGGTTTTGCCGCAACCGGACTCACCCACCAGACAGAGGGTTTCTTCCCGACGCACATCGAAACTGATGCCGTCCACCGCCCGCGCGACTTCGTCCTCGCTGCGAAAATTAACCTTCAGATCCAGCACCGAAAGCAAAATTTCGTTATCCGATATTTTAGGCAGTTTAGGCATGTTAAATTTAAGTCATTCTCCTTATTGCCTTTCGCGCAGCTTCGGATTCAATACGTCGCGCAGACCTTCTCCAAACAGGTTAAAAGAAAGCACGACCATTAAGATCGCAAATCCCGGCACGAAGGTCAGCCAGGGGGCGTCAAAAATAAATCCTTTACCGCCTGATAAAATATTTCCCCAGGTGGCATGCGGGGGTGGGACACCGAATCCGAGAAAACTTAAGCCGGCTTCGGTTAAAATCGCGGATGCAATGCCGATCGTTGCGGAAACCAGAACCGGTGCAACGGCATTGGGCATCATATGGCGGAAGATGATTCGATAATCGTTTAGCCCCAGCGCCCGGGCGGCGGCCACAAAATCCTGTTCGCGCAATGACAGAAATTCTGCACGCACAAACCGGGTGGTGCCCATCCAGCTCGTTAATCCAATGACGATCATAATGTTGTAAATGCTGGCAGGCAGCAGCGCCACGACCGTAAGAATCAGGAAGAAGCTCGGGAAGCACAGCATGATATCCACAAAGCGCATGATCAGGGTATCGACAGAGATGGTATTGAAGTACCAGAAGCGTTTCCAGGCGGGTTTGGCTTTGGCGCCAGCTGATTTTTTTATCAAAACCGTTAGGAGGCGGCAGGCCAAACTGCAAATTATCAGCACCATACCCACCCAAAAAAGATCAAAGATTATTAGCAGCAATCCCGCGGCTAAAAATCCACCGACAATCAGCTGATTGATCTGAATATGGCGCTGCCCGTAATAGCCTGCGATGCCGCCCAGGAATATCCCGATAATAATCGCTATGCCCACCGCCACAAAGCCGACGGTCAAAGATACCCACGAACCCTGAAGCATTCTGGCAAAGACATCGCGCCCCAGGTCATCGGTCCCGAACACATAGACGCCCAGCGTCGGGGCTTCATCGGGCTGCAGCATTTCAAAATTGGGTTTAGCCAGTGGCGGACGTAACTTTTCCTGCAGGCGCACCAGGGCAGGGTCGAGATAAGGGTCATTACCGGAGGTCAATGCCAGGCCGATGATGGCAACGACAAAGAATAGGATGAAAAAAACCATTCCGGCGATTGCCAGTCTGTTTTGCTTGAAAAGACGCCAGAACTCCTCGAAACGGGTCCGTTTGGGCGCCAGCGGTTCATCCAGCAGGTAATCCTGTGTATCTGTGTCTGTATGTGGGTTCACATCCATTACAATCTTATTCTGGGGTCCACTACCAGGTAAAGCAGGTCCGAAATAAAGGTTCCGATCAGCACCAGCACCGCAGAGACAAAGTTAAGGGTTAAAATAATCGGATAATCGCGTGCCAGGATTGCCTCATAACCCATTCTGCCCATACCCGGCCATGCAAATATCGATTCAATGATGACCGATCCACCGATCAGACCGGGCAAGATCAGGCCAAACATGGTCACAAACGGCAGCAGGGCGTTGCGCAGGGCGTGTTTATAATGCACCTGATCGGGTGCCAGCCCCTTGGCTTTGGCTGTGCGGACATAATCCTGGCCTTCGACTTCCAGCATCTGGCTGCGAACATAACGGGAAAGCACGGCAATGCCGCCGGTCGCACCCAGAAGGGAAGGCAGCAGTAGATGCCAGATTCTGTCCATGGCCCTGTTCGACCAGGCAGTGTCGCCAATTCCAAATGTCTCCATCCCGATAACCGGCACCTGAAATTGAGTGACAACGAAAATAATCAGGATGTAGGCAAAAAAGAAGCCCGGGATTGAGATCAAAAGATAAGCAAAAAACGTTGAACTGCGGTCATAGATTCCGCCTCTGAAAAGTGCCGAACGGATTCCGACCGGAAAAGAAATGGTCCAGGTCAGAATGGTGCCCACGATAAACAGCGGCAGACTGTTGAGAAATCGTTCCCATATCTTTTTTAGGACGGGTTGGTTATCTTTCCAGGAAATGGTTTTGCCGCTGAACAGGTCACCGTAAAAATAGAGATACTGCACATAAAGCGGTTCATCCAGATGAAATGCCTCGCGAAATTTTTCAACCATTTCGGGAGTGAATTTGGGATTCGTGGGATCCACCTGGCTGGGCTCGCCGGGCGCCAGGTGAATGATTAAAAAAGAAACGATCGAAACAAAGAATAGGGTAATAATTTTCTGGACCATGCTGCGCCCGATAAATGACAACATCTCAAGTTCCTTTACGTTCTTAGAAGTGGTTTCAAAACCCCATCTAAGGCTTAAGTTCCGGCATTTCTGCCAGTTTGATCCACTTGTTGAAATGAAAGGTATAGCTGCCCGTTTTCGTCGGCGTGATTTTTTCATAAACGATTTTTGCCGGATCATCGCTATTGCGGATCATGATTCGTTTGTCCAAAATCGCCGTCCATTTGCCGACGTACAGAAACGTATACGGTTGTTCGTCGGCGATGATCTTATGCAAGCGGTGGCTGTATTTGACCTGTTGCTCGTGATTATATTCCTGTCTAATTTTTATGATGAGATCATCGGCTTCTTTATTTTTAAAACCGACAAAGTTCAGCTGATGGGGGCCGGTCTGGCTGGAATGCCAGATCTGGTAAAGATCGGGATCGATTCCCATGGACCAGCCCAGCACCAGCGCATCAAAGTCCATTTTATTGACCCGTTCCTGAATAAAAACGGACCACTCCAACAGATCTGTGCGGACGTCGATGCCGATCTGCTTCCATGAATCCTGCGCAATGGCTAAAATCGCCTTGCGAATATCATTGCCGTTGTTGGTAATGAGCTTGAATTGCAGCCGCTGACCATTTCTTTCAAGCCAGCCTTCGGCGTTTCGTTTCCACCCGGCTTCGGCCAATAATTTTAAAGCCCCTTCAGGATCATATGGAACCGGTACAATATTCGGGTTATAAAAATCGGTCTGCCGGGGGAATGGCCCGGTGATTCTTTCTCCCTGGTTATAAATGACGTATTCAATAATTTTGTTTACATCGATGGCCATGCTCAGGGCGTGACGGACCCGTTGATCATCAAAGGGTTTCCGCCGCATGTTGTACCCGATATAGGTGTATCCGAATGAAATACCGGAAAAACCCTGGTATGCGGGGTCTTCTTTCAGGCGCTTGACTTGGTGAGGCTGAACGCCGTAACTGTCGATGGTTCCAGCGTAAAACTCCATTTCCTGGGTCAGCAGATCCGGGATGACCCTGAAAATGTATTTTTTATAATTCGGTGGTCCTTCCCAGTAGTCCTCAAAACGATCCAGCACGATGAACTGGTCCGATTTCCACTCGCGGAACACAAAAGGCCCGCATCCGATGGGATGGCGGTTGAACCCGCTTTGCCGCATTGAAAAATTTTGCACATCTTTGCCCAAGGCCAGCGCCTCTGTCTCCAGCGCTCGCGCGTTGAGGAGGTGTTCGGGAAGGATCCCCATGCCCCAGGTCCCGATAGCCGGTGAGTACAGCCGTTTATAGACAATTCGAACGGTCAGCGGATCGATTACCTCTACTTTTTTGACCGGTTCATAGTCTGAAATGCGGGGCGAGAGATTTCTGGGGTCCATAATGGCCTCATAGGTGAACTTGACATCGTGCGCATCAAATATATGGCCGTCATGGAATTTAACGTTTTGCCGCAGGTTAAACAGGATAACCGGATTGTGCGCTGTTGCCGGCAATAATTCACGGGCATAAAATGACAACTGCTCTTTGTCGATCGGGGGTTGGGTTGTCAAAAATTGCTGCCCGCGAAAACTCGAAAAATATGAATCACCCAGCAGTTGTTTTAAATGGGTAAATAGATCCTGGTCGACGTCATCTAATTCCAGCTTAACTCGGGCAGGCGCCGCAACCTCGATGGTTATTTCGCGCGGTTTTTTTGTATCAGGGGAGGTTTTAGTTAATTTTGTCACCGTGTGAGTGCGCGAAGGAATTAACGAAATTGAGCGAATGTTGTCGAGTGTTTTCTTCAGCGCTGGAGAAGATAGATTCTGTTTTTGTTTAGAATTTTGCAGCAGTTCTACAACCGCTTGCGGATTCAAACGGCCCCGGTTGGGTATATCGGCCGCTGCATTGATATAAAAATAGGCGTCTTCATAAATTTTCCAGGTGTGGGCCAGCCGCCCCCTGAAATTCAGATCCTCATCCCGGTCGAGGAGGCCCTCAAAAACTTTTCCCTCGATTTCGCTGCTGGCGCTGTCGGCCGATAAAATCGGGTTGAGAATAGCGGCATCCCCGATCGATGCGTTAATATACTGGTTCAAACGGTCGGGGTTGCCTTTTGCCTGTTGTTCGTAAGTGGGAACCCAGAAATAGGATTGGAGCAGGACCAGGGTGAGCAGAAGGGGCGCAAATATGAGAAGGCGTTTGGTGGTCATTTTGTTATTGGGTTGTTTGCTTGATTATTTTTAGCAATTCACGAATCGATGCTTTTTTCTTTTGAATGAGTTCGGTTTCAATTTCATCTGGATTTAGTTTGGCTGCCTGGTCCAGATAGTCCATGGCGGTTTCAAAACCGCTGCGGGTTCCTTTGATGGCGGCCACGTCTGCCTTGTAAAGCAGGATCAAGAGATCAATCTGGTTGATCCGCCCGAGCGCTGTCTGACGAAGGTCATCGGTTGTGGCAAAGGACAGCGCTCTGTTGAGATAAGACTTGATGCCGACAAAATCCGGCATGCCCGGGACTTCCATTAAAGCATCCGCTTTGCTGACATAGAATTTAAATGCCAGCGGAAAAACGTCTTCCTTCACATAAACATCTTTTGTTTTTGCCGGCATTTGCACACCGGGCATAATCAGAATCCGCTTTTTTTCCCCCGGCGAGAAGGTACCCTGCCAGATTTCCACAGCTCCGGCTGCGGACTTCAGGTAATATTTTGCCGTATTATGATAACTCACGCGAATCACCAGGCCCGTCAGAATAATAAAGATAAAGCCGGTGATGGACAGGAACCAGTGCTTCTTCGCGGAGTTTGTGTTTTGCATTAAAAACCCCTTTGAATTCTTCGATCGGTAGCTTATAATAGCCCCGGGGCCAGTCGGTCCCTGTCCAGGCGCGTGGAAAAGCAAAGACCGGAGCCGATCATCGCAGTTTATTTTTAATGTCTAATTATTTCACGCCGTTGTCGATTCGTCAAGATGCGACTGCATTTAAGGAAAGGATAATCCCTTGAGCGGTCAGATTACCATATCGATCTGGCTTTTTATCATTTTATTGGCCGTATGTGCGTGGGCT
>JBFFCW010000293.1:0-5380 GCA_041559695.1 Desulfobacterales bacterium | reverse complement strand
TGCTGCGCCGCCCGGCCAACAGATCTCCCAGCCGCTGTACAATGGGCCCATTGCCCAAAAGGTTTGCCAGCCTGGCAATGTACAATCCGTATCCAATGGGGTCGTCAAAGGGTTCCGTAAATGCACTGCTGACCAAAATGGCAAAATTCGTATTTTCACTTTTTTTCCGGGCGTAGCTGTGGCCGTTGACCGTAACGACCTCCTTGGTTTTCTCAATGACAACCTCACCATAGGGATTCATGCAAAACGTGCGCACCTTTTCGTCAAATGTTTTCGAATAATAGATCAGCTTCGATTCGTAGATAATATCGGTAATTTTCTTTAAGACCGGGGCCGGCAATTCCACCCGAACACCGATGTCCACCGGACTGGCCTGGGTATTCAGCCCCAGGGATTCTGCTTCCTTTTTCATCCAGCTGGCCCCCGAGCGCCCCGGTGCGGCAACAACAAATTGGCTCGTAAGGGTCTCGCCGCTTTCCAATTTGACGCCCTGGATTCGGCCGTTTTCAGCCAGAAGACTTTCAACCGGACTGCTGGTGCGAGTTTCGACGCGATCGACCATCGATTGGCGCAATCGATCTAGGACCACCTGACAGTTCTCTGTTCCGATATGCCGGATGCGCGACGGAATTAAGTCCAAATTGGCCAGGCGGGCCCGGTCGGCCAGATCTTCCAGCTCGGGTGATGCCTCGCCAAATACAACTTCCGGCGCACCGTGTTCTACCCAGATTTCATCTGATGTCTGCAGGATCTGATTGAGCGAATCCGGCTCCAGATACTCCCCCAAAAGTCCCCCGACCTCGGACGATAACGTCAATTTGCCGTCGCTATAGGCGCCGGCCCCTCCCCATCCGCAAAGCATGTCATTCGAATTGCGGCGTTTGCGCTCACTGAGATCTTTGCCGAGTTCGAGCAATAGAATCGGTTTTATCCCCTGATTGGCAAGCGTTAAGGCCGAAAAAATCCCGGCGGGGCCTGCCCCGACGATGATGACCTTGTAATCCATAAACACCTCACATTCCAACTATGCCTAAATTTAGAGTTACCACAAAAGCACGAAAGAAGGGAAACACGAAAAATAAAAAAATACAATTTCGTGCTTCGTATATTTCGTGTTTTCGTGGTCAGTAATGATTCTCTCCATCTACGACGGAATGGGTTAAGGTACGATCGGCCTCTGTGCCGACCGCTGACCGGCGGGCGCAGAGGCCCGCCCTGGTTCTGAACCTGTGAACCAAACAACTGACACGTTAAAGCGCCTGGTAAGCATCCATAAGCCGGTCTACCAAATCAGAAAAATACTGGATCGCCCGCTGAACCGGTTCCGGAGACTGCATATCAACGCCGGCATCAGCAAGTTCGTCCAGCGGAAATTTGCTGCCGCCCAGTTTTAAAAAATTTAAATAGGCCGCCCTGGCGGATGCGCCTTCATTGACAACTTTATCGGCAAGCGCAATGGCCGCTGAGATTCCGGTTGCATATTTATAAACGTAAAAAGCAGAATAGAAATGGGGAATTCTTAAACACTCCAGACTTAGCGCCGGGTCCAGGACCAATGTATCGCCAAAATAAGTTTCCAGCAGTTCCCGGTATGTGTCGGTTATGACATCAAGGGTTAGCGGTGAATTGTCTTCAACGATACGGTGGGTGATCTTTTCAAATTCAGCGAACATGGTTTGCCTGAAGAGCGTGGCGCGAATATTGTCGATTTCCCGGTTTAGAATGTATGCCGTTCTGGCAGGATCGTTTTTGTAATGGTCCAGAAGATATCGGCTCAGCAAGTTCTCATTAAAAGTAGAGGCCACCTCAGCGGCGAATATCGTGTAGTCATGATCCACATAGGGCTGATGCTTATTGGAATAAAATGAGTGCATGGAGTGACCGCCTTCATGCAGCAGCGTATAAACGCTGTTGATATTCTGCGCTTCATAATTCAGCAGAATATAGGGCGGTGAATCGTAGCTCCCCGCAGAATAGGCACCACTCCGTTTTCCCCGGTTTTCATAGCGGTCCACCCACCCGCCGAGCAGGCCTTCGTGTAATACCTTAGAATATTCATCACCCAGCGGACCCATGGCATAGACGCCCATTTCGACCGCCGCCTCGTAAGGAATGTCAAAAGTAACATCCTCGACGATCGGCACATAGGTATCATAAAAGTGAAGGTCCGATAAAGCAAGGGCCTGTTTGCGAAAATTCAGATATTTGAAAAGCGGCGCCAGATTGCTTTTCACCGTTTCGATGAGGTTGTCATAAACACTCTCCGGGATACGGTCGGCAAACAATGCGGCTGCCCTGCAGTTGTCGAAGTGACGAACTCTGGAATAGAACAGGTCTTTTTTAATGGCATGCAACAGGGTTGCCGCCAGTGTGTGTTTATGATTTTCGTACGCCTGATAATATTGAAAAAAAGACTTCCGGCGTATATCCCTGTGCGGGTTGATCAAAAACGTGCTGAAATTTCCGTGGCTCAGTTCGATCTTTTTCCCGTCCTCATCTTCCAGGGTGCCGAAATTCAAATCGACATTATCCAGTTGCCCGAATACCTGAGTCGGTGCATTGGCCATTTCCCGGCTCATGGCCAGAACGTGCTCGACGGTTTCGCTGCGGGTGTGGGGTTTATATCGCAGGATTTTTTCAAGAAAGAATTTAAATTCCGCTAATGAATCATCGGCCAGAAATGAATTCATTTGGTCATCCGGTATCGACTGGATTTCGGGAGTCATAAAGCTTGCAGATTCCGAAGCCCGGGCATGTATACTCACGGCAAGTTGATGAAGCCCCAGATAGAATTGATTTGATTTATCTTCATCACTTTTTAAATGGGCATAAGTATAAATTCTTTCCATTTTACGTGTGAGTGATAGATGAAAATCAATGGCCTCCTTAAAGACGTCAACCGAATCCTTCAATCGACCCTTATAATCAGCATATAAATCGATACGGCTTTCAACCTCAGCAACCCCTTTTTCCCAATCTTCATCTGAACGAAATAAAGGCTCCAGATCCCATTTGTGCGCATCGGGGATATCTTTCCTCGCCGGAACTGTCCGCTGGGTCATTTTAGAATTCCTTTCAACACAAAGCAGATCTATCTCAAAAATAGGTGGTCCACTTGTGGGTTGGCCTGTTGAGCCGGTTTCGCCGGTTATCCGAAAAAATAATAAAATCAGATATTATTCTTTTTTTAACAGGCTCAACGGGCCAACGGGAAACGGGCTCAACCAAATTATGGTGAAGAATAACACTCCCAAAGTAAAAATTAAATGGCGAATTGCAAACAATAACACCTCGATGCTTGAAAACCGGGCAAAACCCAATTTTTCAGGGCCTTGAAATCCGCACTGTCCGGTTTTTGTTTTCGATAGCAGCAGGACAAAATTTACGAATGATTTTAATAGGTTTTATTTTTTAACAAAAGCGAACCGCTGTAAAATTTTGACAATCTCAAGTAAATTCAATATAATTATATGAAAATATAGATTTTTTTGCTGTCATGCCATCCAAATAAAAAATTGGAACCCAAAGCTATAAAATTGAACTATCGCTCGGCTGAACGATTCAGTCGAGACTATGATCTGCTAAAAAGCGGCAGGATATTTCTGCCATCCAAAACCCTCCTTCCTTTAAAAACCGCCCTGACTTTAAATTTCACTGTTCCAGGAATCGACAACGTATTCACCGTCGAGGGGGTGGTTGCCAAAACCATAGATGAACAAGCGGCCGCCATACTCAATAAACCGACCGGGATGGTGCTTGAGGTGGTCGGTGAACCGGATGTGATTTTAAATAAGTTGAACGAGGTGTTGTGCAGACATATCAACTATCAAATATTGCTGGGATTGATGCCACCGGCGGAATCCGCTCCATCTTCCCCAAATCAAGAAACCACCGCGGAGCAGCTTGCGATAGCGCATACACAGGCACCCACCGAATCCGGCACACCTGCTGTCGATACGCACCCGGTTTCACATCAAGCTGATAGCGAATTAAATGACCTGGATGAAGCCGCGCTCGAAAACGAGGGAGAGGCCAACCTGTCCCTGGATTGGCTGCGCAAAGCAGTCGCACAGGAAAAGGTTGAGAAAGAGGATGTCCCGCCACTTGAAATCACCGTTGCGCCGACCGCTGAAAAAAAGGATCTAACCCTGGAAGAACGAAAAAAGGTTAAGCCCTCCGGTGAGTTTCTCATGGACCTGACCAAAGCCATGCTGCGCAGCGGCTACTATTCTGCGGATCATCCCGGTTCTGAAGGCGCCAAGCAGGGTTTATATGAAAAGTTTCAAAATTGTCTGGGCGAATCCAGACAGGTCGAGATCACCAAGCAGGAAACCCGCGAAAAAGTAGATATTCTGATTAGCGGAATTCTTGAGGAACCGGTTAATGTGCGGACACTCGTCGGGACGGGCATGGCTGAATTATTCCTGCCCAAATTGACAGAATATTTCAAGCGCAAGGCGCTGGTAAGCTTTGCCGTCAAAAATGATATCACCCCGGAGCATTTCGAAAGCTTTGTGGATATCATGAGCGATCCCAAGGCCGACAGCGGTGAAGGCACTAAGATTGGCCAGTTGCTGTCCACGGCTCTGGTTGAACACGGGATTACCGAAATATCCACGGTTTTTATGGACGACCTGATCATGCTGGAATTAAACCTTCCCTGGCGGGTCGAAATGGCGATTCAACGCCTGGCTAAAGATCTTAAGATGCTGCCCATGTTTCAGAGTGGTTCCGATGAAAATATTCGGACCTTAAAACTTCAAATTATCCAGGATATCATCCGTCCCCTCAGACACCCCGAGTTTCTGAAAGATCTGGTCATCAACTGTTACATCATCGCCAAACATGTGGATGGCATTGAGAAGGAAGACATCGAGCAGGTTATTATCGAATCTTTTCCCTTAGACACTCTGTTGCCCACTTCCCAATTCATTTTTGCCGAACTCAATGATCTGCGGGAAAAGCATGCGCAAGATTTGGACAATCCGTCTTTGGTCAGACGGGTTAACGGGGTCAAACGAATTCTTAAATGGATCGTTCGTCGATTGGTAATGTCGGATGTCAGCGGGGCACAAAGTTTCCTTGAAGAACTCTATTTAAATGAAGTCCTCTCTTTTGAAGAACTGCCGCCGGATGTTCAATATCTGGTAAATACCTTGGTAATGACCAGAGATGCGCAGGCCCACCTTTCGGCCTATATTCGCAGGCTCCTGAATGCTGAAACAACCGACGATGCGGTGGTTCTGGTGAAGTTTTGCCGAAGAATCTTTCCGACGCTTTTTGGAGATAACGACTGGAAAATTGTCCTTTTGCTAACCCGGGCAGCGGATAGAGCCGGCAAAGAAAATGAGGCCTTTAAAAAAGACAGCAGCCTGTCACC
>JBFFCW010000292.1:0-5419 GCA_041559695.1 Desulfobacterales bacterium | reverse complement strand
GACCCTGGCTTTGTTCCATCCCACCAGTTTGATTCCAACCTGCTGTCCGGGTTTGCCCGACCTGACATTTCTCTTTTCAATTTGCAGGGATGTGATTTTTCCGGAATAAGCCGGTCCCATGGCGGTGATGACCCTAAATTCTTTTCCGATCTCAATGGCGCCTTCAAGCACCTCGCACCCGATTACCATTCCTTTCGGGCCGGGTTTAAAAGTAGCAATGATTTTGGCTGTGCCGGTGATTTTTTCTTCGGGGGGCGTGATGTTAAAGCTTTGAGCAATTTTTCGCACGTCTTCGGTCAATTTATAGATCGTATCATAAAGCCTTACCTCAACACCGAATTCTTTGATTTCCTGCTTCAGCTTCGGCATGATATCGATGTTGAATCCGAAGACCAATTTGCTGCCGGTGCGTGCCATCAGCACATCGGACTTGGATACTTTGCCGATGCCGATCTGGATAAGGTCGATTTGAACACCGGGGACCTCAATTTCAGACAGGCTGGCACTGATGGCCTCTGCCGTGCCGGCGACATCGCATTTCAAAACGATTTCCAGCTTATTTTGGCCGGCACGATCGGGCGGCAGTTTATGTCGGATTTTCTTTCGAGCCATTTCTTTTGATTTTTTCTACCTTAATTTTTCTTTTTTAATACTCCGACCTTTATCAGATAGACTATTATAATTTCTTTTTCAACAGAGTTCAGGGCCATTGTCAATAAAAAGCCCCGCCGGACAATATTTTCTCTGCTGCCATTTTAGCTTTTTCAAAAGGATCCACTTCAATTTTGCTTTGGGGTTCACTTTGATATTCAAATAGAACAAAGTACAGTGCCTGCATGAGAAAAAACAGCCACACCCCGAGCGCCCAGACCAGAGTCACCCCGGGCACCGCACCGGATACCAGCAGGCCGCTTGCCAGGCCCAGGCCCATTTCCGCAGCCAGTCGTTTTACCAGGGGTTTTCTTCTGAAACAGATACCGCTGCGAACCCAGCTCAATATCACGAAAGCGGTAAATAAAAAGGCCGTCGCTGACTCAATAAAAAAGGCAGACAAAAACAACAGCAACAAAGGTAAACCAATAGATTTTAGCGGCCGGGATGCCCAGCGGGCCAGCAGGACCGCGTATCCGGCCAGCAATGTCACGAACGACAGCTGAATGCCGAGCGGCCAGAACACCAGAAGACTGAATGCCGAGCATAACGGAATGTAAACCAGCCCGCTTATCAATCCCCAGGCGATCGTCGAGCGTATGGGCGTTGTTTTGGATTTCATGATACGCATTATATTGCACCTCCTTTTAGGGCTTCCTTTCTTTGGAGCAGCTCGAGTTCAACCTCTTCATCGCTGAAATCATAGACACCATAGCCGGCTTGCATCGCCGGCCAGCCATGATCCTCATTCTGTTTTTCGGTACGATGAAAAAAATTGGCGGCTTGTTGCCGGAGCTGTTCAAATTGCAACCGCTGTAATTCTATATCTTCTCTGAACTGCTCGATTTCATGATTCAGCCGGTCGATATGGCTGCAGCGCTCCGACTGGATGTGGGCCAGGGGCTTTAGCTTTTTTATCAACATGCGGGCAATGTCGTCTCTGTCTTTTCGGATGGCAACTCCCAGATCCTGCTCCAGGTTGTTGCTCTCGTTTTTTCCTTTTTCATAGTCCTGCCGGGCCTGATCCTTCGCAAAACACATTTGCTTGAGTTTGGCCTCTTTCTGAATCAGGGCTTCTTCCATATCCCTGAGATGCTGTTTGAGTAAAAGTCCCTGGTCTTCAATTTGATCCATGACACCATGGATGTCTGCTTTAAACAGCCGGAAAATGCGGGTTAAAATGGCCATGATTTACTCCTTCTCTTCAAATTGGTCATTATTGAAAAATTATTTTATTGTTTTACTTTTGTAAGTTTTTGAATGGTTATTAAATTCGAAATTCGAAGCACGAAATTCGAAACAAATCCGAAATTCCTAAATCCGAATTTTCGAAACAGGTTTTGAATTTTGGTCATTCGGGATTCGAATTTGTTTCGCTTTTCGATATTCGTGCTTCGGATTTCATTTCTTTTGATCTCCAATTAAAATCGTCAAACTGCGATATGCGTGGAACCCTCTTGAATGCCTTATCGTCGCCCCTTATAACCTTCATACTGCAGGGTTTTTGAATTGGATTTTTGTTTCCGGGAAACCGCAGACGGAGAGCCTTCAAACGTATCTTCGACTCTTTGCTGCAGGTCTTTGAGATCCCGATCCAGATTTTGGGCGACCTCGGCCGAACCGACGGCTGCATTGATCGATTCTTGCTCACGGTAATAACTGTGGATTCGTCCCAGGGCTTTTTGCTTTTTGCCGGCTTTAATATCAGCGGCGACTTCCTGTTTGAGCCGGTTATAATCTTCTCGAATGACTTTTTCAGTCCAGGAGGTTTTGTCGATCGAGGCCTGTACTTCCCTCGGGTCTTTAACACAGTCAATTTTATAAGAACCGTCCAGTTCGGTTTCCATCGTCTGGCCGTTGAAACGATAGCGGGCTTTAATCCCGGTCATCTCAAAACTTCCCGTTTCACCGGCGGGCACCTGCAACGTCAGAAACAATTTACGGGTTTGCCCGGCGCGCAAATCGCCCGGGTAAAAAACGGCCTGGTTTTTTTGAACGGTGATCGGGTATCCGGCGGCATCCACGATGGATATGCCGCTTTCCAGGGGAAAAGATATCGAGACATTGGTTGCAACCGTTGCACGGGTGTAGAAAAATTCCTTTTGAAATACTTCAGCAAATGCCAACGGATTTTCCAAATAATAGTAATTTCCGGCGCCGCGGTCGGCAATGGTGGTCATCAACTGCTCGTTGAAATCGTTTCCCAACCCGACGGTGCTGACGGCAAACTCTTTTTCCACGGCGACACCGGCCATCTGACCAAGACGGGTAGCATCGGTTATGCCTCTATTGGCCAGACCGTCGGAGATCAGAATTAGCTTTCTGGCATTTCCATTTTCATGTGCCGCCAGCATCACGTTGATGCCTGTCTGCAGCCCGTCACCCAGATTGGTCCCACCGCCGGCGCGAAGACCACTGACCAGAGCTTTCAACTGTTTGCCATGATCCGCGGTAACATGATTTAAACCCGAGATCTGCTGAACCCTGTCCGAATATGCGATCAGGGCAAAGCGGTCCTTGGCGGTCAGGCCGGATAAGAGATGTAAAACCGCCCGGCGCGCGTCATTGATTTTACGACCCTTCATTGAACCGCTGCGATCCAATACGATGACCATATCGACATTGCGGGCTTCAGAGGATTGCGGATCGAAACGCTCATCGGCCTGCAGGGTTAAGGCCAGATGGACGCTGCCCTCCGATCCCTGTAAAACTTTGTCCTGGACCAGACGGCCGTTAAGGGTTACCGGCCCTGATCCGACGGGGGAAATGTGCACCCCGGGGCCGGTAATCAGGCCTGAAAGCCATGACTTTCCGAAGCCGGCCGAATAGGCCATCGCAGCCCCGGTGGCGGCAATCAAGACGATAACCAAAACAGACGATTTTAAACGAGTGGGTTTCATGAGTGACTCCTTTCGTGTAAGTGATGGTTTCTTTGAACAGGGGCCTTGGGCCCTGCCGTACAATTTCAATTTTAATCCAGAGCCCCCAAAACACAATTCAAAGAAATGTAAAAAAAACGGGGCAAGATTTTACATAACTTTTACTTTGAAAACGGGTTGATGTGATATACTGTTTCACAAGGGGTATTTGCAGGCAGTCTTCTATGGTTGTGTCCACTCAGTACTTAATATTATCTTAGACAATATTTCTGGGACATAACACTAGATTGCATCTTGAAAGCGTGGATTGAGCTAAATGAAAAGACCGAAAGCACGTATTCTTGTCGTTGAGGATGACCCGGCGCTGTTGCGCGGGCTTGTTGATGTGCTGGTTTACAATGGCTATGCGGTGAAGGACGCCGATGACGGCGGGCAGGGGCTGGATGCGGGTCTGAGCGAGCCGTTCGATTTGATCCTGCTGGACGTCATGCTGCCGACACTCGACGGGTTTTCTATCTGCAAAGAAATTCGCCAAAAAAAGCCGGACCAGGGCATTATCATCATTACCGCCAAAGGCTCTGAGGATGATATCGTCACCGGTTTTAATGCCGGCGCCGATGACTATATCAGCAAACCATTTTCCCTGCGGGAGGTTATGGTGCGGGTCGAGGCGGTTTTAAGACGTATCGGGAAAAATCCCGGAGATATGGAAATTCATTTTCACGACATTTTTTTTGACGGGAAAAACCTGATCGCTGAATATCAGGACCAAACCGTTGAGCTGACTCGCAAAGAAATGGATATCATCGCCTATTTACACCGCTACCGCGACCGGATCGTCGCCAAAAAAGAACTGCTCACCGAGGTGTGGCAATATGCCGACGCCGATATCGAAACCCGTACCGTGGACATTCATATGTTAAAACTGCGCAAAAAAATTGCCTTTTTGATCGGCGATACGCCGCTTATAACCACCATCAGGGGGGAAGGCTACCGGCTGGAACCTGAAAAATGAAACGCTTACAAGTTTTAATTCTTATATTTTGTGTGACTCTGTCGATTCCGCTCGGGTATTTCGTAATGCGAACCTATCGCGGCCTGGAGCAGGAAGAAACCGCCACCCTGAGTTATTTTGCCAATACCCTGTTTGACGAAATGGAACAGGTTCTTGAGGTGCTCGTTCAAATGGAGGAAGCACGCGCCATTGATGAATACAATTTCTACATGAGCCCTCCCGGCGGGCGTCGCGAAGAAAACCGTTCACCCCTCTCACACCTGCCGACGCAGAGCTATATCCTCGGCCATTTTCAGAATAACCCCGACGGATCGTTTCAAACGCCCTTGGCGCAGGTCGGGAAATCCGTTGCCGTAGATCGCAAAGATGCCGTGAGCCAGCTAGAGAGTGCTAATCGCATCTTTAACCGTAAACGCACCGCCGCTACAGATAAAATAGTCGTCCCTCCGGCCCGGAAGGTGGCTGAAGCCGAACAGAAGCAACAAAGCAAATTTGCTGAAAAGTATCTGGATTTAACCCGCTCCCAGAAACCCAAAGCCCGCCTCGGGCAAAAAGAAAAGCGCTTTGAAAAAGTCACCGTAGCCCAGGCTAAGAATGTGGCCCGCCAGGAAGTTGGCGCCGCCGGCAAGAGCCCCGAGCCGCCGGCCGCGGCTATGGCCAAAAGCGAACCCTTTCGCAGTTCGGCTGCAGAAGATTCGCTGATGGATAGCGACAAGGACCTTGCCGCCAAAAATTACAGGCGCCGTGAGCCCTACCCGACGGAACCCGAAGCCGATGAGTCACGCGAAGCTGTTGCTGAAACGCGGGATGAAGAAAATTTTCAGGTGGAAGTTGCCCCGTTGCAATCGGTTCTTATCGGCGCTGATCAAATGTT
>JBFFCW010000291.1:0-5429 GCA_041559695.1 Desulfobacterales bacterium | reverse complement strand
GCCTTTTCCAGCGCATCACGCCCCATGACCGAGCAATGCATCTTTTCTTTCGGCAGGCCGCCCAGGAAACCCGCGATGTCTTCGTTGGTGATTTTTTGCGCTTCCTCCAGGGTCATGCCTTTAACCATTTCGGTCAGGGCCGATGAAGACGCGATGGCACTGGCACAGCCAAACGTCTGAAAGGTGGCGTCTTTAATTTTTCCGTTTTCATCGAGCTTAAAATAAAATGTCAGTGCATCACCGCAGGCGATGGATCCGACTTCTCCCACCCCATCCGCATCCTCTATTACGCCGACATTGCGCGGGTTGAGAAAATGATCTTTAACTTTATCGGTATACTCCCACATGGCATCCTCCTGTTTGCGTAGAAGTGTTCAAGCACATCCGGTCCGAAAAATATCCACCACCATAATAATCATCTTTTTATAAAAAAAAAGTCAACCGTTATTCATAAATGGGCATGGACAACCGCATGCAGATTCCGTATACTGAACCCCAAATCCAAAATCTCATAAGTGGCTGTGACAGATGCACCGGGCGCCGGTTAATTTTGAGCGGCTCTTCGAGGCTTTAGGACCGGCCTCAAGGCTGGCAACAATCAACATTTCTCCTCAAGTGAAACGCTCCTCAAGCGCAAGCGCTCCTAATACTTAACGCTTTCTTTAGGAGGTGAGCCATGAAGTCCACAAAGCTCAGAAGAACCGCCTTTGCGGGCAGCTGGTACCCTTCAAGTGCGGCCGAATGCGAAAATGAAATCGAAGGGTTTCTGGCCGAGGGCAAAAAGATGGATTTTGCGGCCGGACAGTGGGTGGGGGGCATCGTTCCGCACGCCGGCTGGTTTTTTTCGGGCAGTATTGCCTGCAATGTGATCAGCTGCTTGAAATCAGATGATCCCCCCGACGTGTTTGTTGTTTTCGGGATGCATCTTCATCCGGACTCCCCCTGTACGATGATGGCCGAAGGCGCATGGGAGACGCCTTTCGGCGAAATTTGTGTTGATGAGCAGCTGGCCGGTGAGCTGACAAAGCAATTTTCTTTTACCCTTGAATCCCCCAACCGCTTCACCCCGGACAATACCATCGAGCTTCAGCTTCCCTTTATCAAATATTTCTTTAACGAGGTGAAGATCGTTGCCATGGGGGTGCCGCCCGCAAAAAGCTCGTTGGGAATCGGCCGGGCGGTCGTTGATATTGCCAATCGCCTGAATTTACGGATTAAAGTGATTGGATCTACCGATCTGACCCATTATGGTCGCAATTATGGATTCGTAGCTGAAGGAACAGGCCCACAGGCGGTTGATTGGGTGCGCAATCAGAACGATCGTCGCGTGATCGATTTGATGCTGGATATGGATGCTGAAAAGGTGATCAGTGAAGCTTTAGCGAGCCAAAATGCCTGCTGTGCCGGCGCTGCGGCGACAGCAATCGAAACCGCGAAACACCTCGGGGCAGACCGGGCCGAAGCCATTGCCTATGCCACCAGTTATGATAAAAACCCGGGAGATAGTTTTGTGGGATACGTGGGAATAGTCTTTTAGTTCAGCTTCCAATGTAAGTGGATTTTTAAAAGCAGTCTTAAAAATGGTAGGTCACATTATCACGTTGACCGGTTGAGCCAGTTGAACTCGGAAAAATGTCTGATTTTTTTACGGGCAAACGGGCTAACGGGTCAACGGGCAAAACCCTTCTAAAAAATCATCGAGGTGGCAGCCTTATAGACGCTTAAAATCTTCCCCCTTATTGGTCCACAATTTTAATTGAATCCGAAATCACCCCTATTTAGAAAACCAGATCTGCTCTCCTCCTGTCGTTGCCGGTAATTCATTCCATGGTAATTGGAATGCTGCAGAGCACGACAATCTTTCCAAGCCGAACATCATGCACCACGGTTTCCGTCCGCTTGATCGGAAAAAACATGGTGCCGGTGATCTCGAAATGGACGATGGCAAACAGACAATGCCGGGAATCAAATGCGGTCTATGATCGAACTTTAACAGGCTGCCACCCCGAAATCGGATTATCAGAATTTGAGATTATGGTCTAAGGAATCACCCCCTCATCTGGCTAAATGGGTACCATAAATTTGCATTTATATCAATTTTTAGTTGAAAAAATGTAAATAAAATATTCTATAAATTTTAATTATTTGATTTGATTGTAAAATCGGACCACACCCTTCAGGTTTCACTCGTTAAATGTTTAACCATTCGAGCGAATCCAAATATGAAAAGCGATCCGTTACGTTTTCTGCTGCTGGGCCTTGAGTATTTTTGCCCAGGTATCCCGCAAGGTTACCGTGCGGTTGAACACCAGGGGCCCCTCTTTGGAATCCTTCGCATCCACACAAAAATACCCCAGACGTTCAAACTGAACGCGATCGCCCGGTCCGGATGCGGCCAGTGCGGGCTCTACCATGCAATCTATCAATTTTTCCAGTGAGTTAGGGTTTAAATAATCGGTAAAATCTTTTCCGTCTTCCACCTCGTTGGGGTTTTCCTTTAAAAAGAGATGCTCATAGAGGCGCACTTCAGCCGCCAGGGCATGAGATGCTGAAACCCAATGCAGCGTCCCTTTGACCTTGCGGCCGTCAGGCGCATCACCGCCGCGGGTTTGAGGGTCATAGGTGCAATGCAGCTCGATCACCTCTCCGCTTGCGGGGTCTTTGACCGTATCGACACAGGTAATAAAGTAGGCATAGCGCAGCCGGACCTCCCGGCCCGGGGCCAGGCGGAAAAACTTTTTAGGCGGTTCTTCCATAAAATCATCCCGCTCGATGTACAGTTCCCGGGAAAAGGGAATTTTGCGGGTGCCCATATCCGGATCTTCCGGATTATTTATGGCATCCAATTCTTCCACCTGACCTTCGGGGTAATTGTCAATGATGACCTTTAAGGGCCGCAGCACACCCATTACCCGGGGGGTAATTTTGTTCAGATGTTCCCGGATGCAATATTCCAACAGGGCAATATCCACCATGCTGTCGGCTTTGGCCACCCCGATACGTTCGCAGAAATTCCGAATGGATTCAGGGGTGTATCCCCGACGCCGCAAACCGGATATTGTCGGTATGCGCGGATCATCCCAGCTGTCTACGTGGCCCTCTTCCACCAGGCGGATCAACTTGCGCTTGCTGAGCACCGTATAGTTCAGATTGAGACGCGCAAACTCGATTTGCTGCGGATGGTAGACTTCCAGCTGGTCCAGGATCCAGTCATAGAGCTCACGATTGATTTCAAATTCCAGCGTACAAACCGAATGGGTGATCCCTTCGATCGAATCCGAGAGGCAGTGGGTAAAGTCATACATCGGATAAATCACCCACATACCCGCGGTGCGATAATGGGGGACTTTCTTGATCCGATACAGGGTGGGATCGCGCATCAGCATATTGGGAGACGCCATATCGATTTTGGCCCGCAGCACGTGCTCGCCTTCATTATATTCTCCGGCCCGCATGCGTTCAAACAGATCCAGATTTTCTTCAACCGTGCGCTCACGATAGGGGCTGTTTTTGCCGGGTTGCGTCAGGGTGCCGCGATATTCCCTGATTTGATCAGGACTGAGACTGTCTACGTAGGCCCTGCCTTTTTTGATGAGCTGAACGGCAAATTCAAATAGCTGCTCAAAATAATCCGAAGCATAGTACTGGCGATCCTGCCAGTCGAATCCCAGCCAGCGAACGTCCTCCCTGATCGATTCCACATATTCCACTTCTTCTTTGGCCGGGTCGGTATCATCAAAGCGCAGATTGCAAAGCCCGCCGTATTCTTTGGCTATTCCAAAGTTTAAACAGATGGATTTCGCATGCCCGATGTGCAGATACCCGTTGGGTTCCGGCGGAAAGCGCGTATGGACCCGCCCGTCGTTTTTGCCGGCTTTGATGTCTTCATCGATGATGTGTTTGATAAAATTCGGCGGCGGTGCGAATTCGCCGGCCGTCTTTGAGGATTTGGTGTTGGCTGATTTCATAATGCTTCTTCCTTAATAAGGGCAGTGGCTTTTATTCAATTCTAAATTAGAATGGTTTTTTTATAAAATCAAACTATTTGAGAAATATCAACGGGATTGACACTAAACGATCGTTTGTGTAAAAAAATACGTGTCAAATCGGAGTGGCGGGGACCACATGCGACGTTTATATCGGCAGGGTGACATTCATATGAAATGGAAAATGGCGCCGGTTCGCTATTTGCAAAAAACCTTCCGACCTTTGGAAAGGCTGAGGTTGCCAAAATTTCCCGGTCCTGCCATAAATAGCGCACTTATTTATTTTTATGATTTTGGTGCAACCGTTGCGAGGCCTGACCTTCACCGGTTTTAGGCCCGGACAATTTTGAACGGTGAGGTTTGAATCTTTGAATCTATACACCAACGATTGGCGCGACGGTTTTGGAAAGTTGTTTTTTGGGGGAGGGATTATGAAAAAGTGGCTGACGTTTCTGCTGACGATCCTTGTTTTTTTTGCGGGGCAGACCGTTTTTGCTCAAAGCGTTCGGGTGGGCCCGGATGGTGAATTTTCACAACAAACCCTCAAGCTGCCGTATGCTTTTTATAATGAGAATTTCGGGTTCGCCGGAGGATTCGTTTACGGGAAGGTCGGCAGCCTTCAGAAGCAGGCCACCATTCTGACCACGGCCATAGTTGGCACCAAAGGGGGCATGGGCTTTCTGGTGGGCAAAGATATCCAGATGCCGCGCATCGAGCGCCTGTTTTTTGATCCCATCGTTTCAGTGGGCTACTTTAGCGACAGTAAGTCCTTTGTTGACGGAAATCCTGATTTTGCGGATGAACGTGCCGGCAGCAACGACTCCGACGAGGACAATTATGTTGAAGGCGACGGCTGGGACAATTATTTCCGACTCAAATTCAAATATCTGCTTCCGATCGGCAACGGCCGGCATGACATCATCACCACTGTTAAAATGAAGGACGGGCTCCCGATATCCGAACCCAAAGGCGGAACCTCCTTGAATCCATTCAAAAGCGGCCGGAGTTACCTGGAGATGCGCCCCTTTTACCGCTCCCAGGAGATCGACGGCGACGATGTCGATGAAACGGTAAAAACCAACGGCCTTGATTTATCACTGTTCTGGGACAACCGTGACTTTGACGCCAATCCTTCCAAGGGATTGGGCTTGCGGGGTAAAGTGTCACGGGATTTTGGCTGGTTTAACAGCTCGGATTCATGGACCAACCTGGAGGGTGAGCTGGACGTCTACTTTCCGTTAAAAATGGGGAACTGGCTGCGCCAGGGGGTGCTGGCCCTCAATCACTGGACCTCCTATTCGCCGACCTGGAATAAGGAATCAGGCGGGGAGGTTACCAACCGGCCGCCGGCTTACACCGGCTCGACCCTGGGCGGTCTGTGGCGCATGCGCGGCTTTCCCGCACAGCGTTTCAACGACAGGGCCGCCACCTATTACGCGGCGG
>JBFFCW010000290.1:0-5432 GCA_041559695.1 Desulfobacterales bacterium | reverse complement strand
TTTAAAATATGCTTTTGGCGACGGGGGGACATCCTATCGAAAACAGCCCGTTTTCGTTTTTCGGCTTCCTCAGGAGAAAATTCGGTCATAGGGTTCTCCTTCGATGTTTTTTGGCAGGCGGCGGCTCAGGGGGCTTTTCCTCCCCCACGCCAAGATAATCATCATCGTAAGCGGTAAGCAGGGCCATGGACAACGGTACCAGCATATCCGACAATTTCAAATACCTGGATTTAAGATCCCGAACCAATTCTGCCGATATTTGCTGAAGTTGACTGTATACGGAATCCAGATTCACAGTGGGGTAGTGCTCGCCTTTTTCAAAACCGGATTTTCCACAGGTGTGACCCATACCACCAATAGCGGTTGGTATGCCATAGAAGCGACAGGTAAGCGGACGGTTGTCGTAAAGCTCACACAGGTCGGTCTGGTTTAAAAGGGGACAACGGATCCGTTCCCGGGCCAGGTCGGCAAGAATCTCGTCTTCGCTTTTGCCGGTCTGAAAATCTTTATAGGCCTGGCGTTTGAGCTTGTGAACCCTGCGGTCCGCCTCGTTTGCTTTTTCCAACAGCCCGGATTTCCCGCTTTCCCTGATTTTCTGATTAAATTTATGATTGATATAAAGGGCTTCAATCAGTGTTAAGTCAAACAGTGCGTAACAGCAGTCCGTACATTTTTCCTTGCATTTCACACAGTCCGAATGTGCCTGTTTGACGCGCTCAAATGCATCGTCCGCATTAGAAACCAGCGCTTCATATTTCTTAAAGTACGGTGTAAAATCAAAATCCATAGGGCAGTTTTTTCTCCTTGTGTTCGTGATAAAAACACTACAGCAAATAGATGCAATGGTTGCTGTTAATCAACAATTGACTAAAATTTAATCAAGCGTTAATCATTTTTTTAACTTTCGGCATTTTAGATCATTTTAGGCATTCCCAAATGTTTCACGTGAAACATTAACTATTTCCCCACACAAAACCGGCTGAAAATCTCATTCAACACATCCACTTTTACATTATCGCCGCTGATTACCCCCAAGGCATCAATGGCCTCCTGAAGATGGATGGCCACCAGATCGCAGGAGGTTCCGTTTTGCAGCTGTTCAATCACAGATTCCGCAGCATGAAGACTCGTTTCAAGCAGCAGCTTGTGCCTTAAATTGGGGACAACCACCCCGCTAAAATCAAGGGGATTCTGGCCTCCGGCCATCTTAACAACTTTGTCTTTAAGCTGATCAATCCCCTGGTCATATAAGGCCGAAATGCGCACCTGATCATCAAAACGCCAGTTGGCCGGGAGGGCTGTTTCGTTGCCCTCCTGGATGAGGTCGATTTTATTCAGAACAAGGATTGTGGGTTTTGAATTAATCTGGTCGTAAATAAGATGGTCTTCAGGGCCCAACGGGCGGTTGGCTTCGATCATAAAAAGCACCAGATCAGACCCGTTGACGTGTTCGAGCGTTTTTTCAATTCCGATCTTTTCAACAGGGTTGTCAGTGTGATGAACACCGGCTGTATCACTGATCACAACCGGTATGCCTTTTAAATTTAGCGTTTCTTCGATCACATCCCGGGTCGTTCCCGGCACATCGGTCACAATAGCGCGATCCTTTTGGACCAGCTGGTTGAGCAGGCTGGATTTGCCCACATTCGGACGACCGACCACTGCAACGGCAAGCCCGTCTCGAAAAACATGCGCGTCCACATAATTTCGGATCAACCGCTTCAGCGGTTCCAGCACTTCTCTTTGAAGCGATTTTAGCGTGTCTTCGGTTTGGACGAATTCTGCGACATCATCCGGAAAGTCGATTGCAGCTTCAATCCGGGTTAATAGGTCGACCAGTCCGTCTCTGATTGAGGCCATCTGCTTGCGCAGTTTCCCGCTGACCTGGGCAGCCGCCAGTTGCAAGCTCTTTTGGCTACGGGCATTGATGACATCGATGACCGCTTCGGCCTGGGTAAGGTCAATGCGCCCGTTGGCAAATGCCCGCTGGGTAAATTCGCCCGGCTCGGCCAAACGCGCACCCTTTTTTAAAACAAGCTGCAAAATGGCATGTAAAACCACCGCCCCGCCGTGAGCGTTGATCTCTACGACATCTTCGCGCGTATAGGTCTGCGGGGCCTTCATCGCCGAAAGCAACACTTCATCCAGCAAAATGCCGTTTTCCGGATCAAAGATGTGACCATAGTAAAGCCGGTGGGACTCAAATTCAAATGCTCTGTTCCCCTTGCCCGGATGCGCCGAAAAGGCGGCGGTATTTGGATCTTGAGGCCTGTCAATCGGCCTGAAAATAGCCTTTGCGACGGTAAACGCATTTAAGCCGGATATTTTAACAATGCCGATCCCGCCTTTTCCGCCGGATGTGGCAATGGCTGCAATGGTATCTGAGTTCGGTATCATTTGATCAAAAAAATAAGATGGCGGCCCGGTATTTCACATGATGCCGGCCATCAATAAACCGTCAATCGTTTTCAGGAATCAGTTTAGCCGCAAGAAGACAAATCAGAGGTGAAGATAACCGGAACCAGCATCATTTCCATCTGCGAAACCGATGGTCATCGTATGTCATTAATAATCTAAAATAACATCGGCCTTTAGCAAGGGGCGGCTGGTTAGCAGCGTTCGGCGAATGAAAATGCTAAATGGAATCGGTTGCCATGTACAAATAAAAGTTATCTTTTGGAATAACTTCGCTTTTTGGGAAAGATTACAAGCTTTCGCAAACGACCTTCCCCCCGGCTGCGGGTTAGCACTTCGGGAAAATCCTTGAGTGCAATATGAACGATTCTGCGATCATAGGCATTCATTTGGCCGAGGGATATGGGTTTTCCGATTTTCTTTGACTTTTCGGCTAACCGGAGGGCCATATTTTCCAGATTTTCTTTGCGGGTTTCCAGATAACCTTCGATATCCACCAGAACCCGAATTCGGTTTTGATTGCGTTTGTTGACAACTTTTTCAATGATGGTCTGAATGGCTTCCAGGGTTTGGCCGCGTTTGCCGATCAAAATACCCGCATTTCCACCATTGACATTAAACCGCAGGCGCTCCGCATTCTGTTCAACCGAAATTTTAGCGTCTGCCGTGATGGTGTCTACAATTCGTTGCAGAACCAGCCGGCCGATTTCGGAAGCATCATCGGGGAATGAATAAGGCCGGCGGCCTTCTGAATTTTCTTTCACAACCCCGTTTTCATCGTCGATAACCATGGCGGCTGTTGCTTCGGATCGGTTGGAAGCTTCAGGCGCAGGCGGTGTTTCGGTATTAAATTCAGCGGTTTCCGCCGGCGGCTGCTTGTCCGGCGAATCCTTGGGTAACTTTACCCGAATTTTTGCTTTTTTGGCGCCGGATAAACCGAAAATGCCGCTGGATCCGTAGGAAATCACTTCGTATTTTATCTCTTCTTTGGGCATCTTGAGTTCGGCGCTGGCCTTCTCGACGGCCTTGTCAATATTTTTTGCTTTGAATTCCAGCAACGCCGACATGTAAAACCTCCGTAATTACGCGTATTTCTTCTGGGTATAATATTGCTGAGCGATCGATAAAATGTTGTTCACCAGCCAGTATAAAACCAGGCCCGATGAAAAATTAATAAAAATAACGGTAAAAATAATGGGCATAAACATCATCATCTTCGCCTGGGTGGCGTCTCCCATGGGGGGTGACATTTTTTGCTGCAGCAGCATGCTGGCACCCATGACAATGGTAAGCACCGGTATTCCGTATGGCGGTTCCATAAAAGGTATCGAAAAATCAAAGCGGAACAAGCGGTCCGGAGCAGCCAGGTCATCAATCCACAGAAAAAACGGCGCATGCCGCAGCTCAATGGCCTCGTAAAGCATGCGGTAGAGCGCAAAAAAGACCGGGAGCTGAACCACCATTGGCAGACAGCCGCCCAGCGGATTAATCTTATAAGTGCGATACAGCCCCATGACTTCCTGGTTCATCCGCTGTTTGTCGTCTTTGTATTTTTCGCGAATCTCTTTCATCAGCGGTTGGATTTTTTTCATTTCGCTCATCGATTTATAGCTTTTTTGCCCCAACGGCCATAAAAGGAGTTTCACCAGTATCGTTAAAATGATAATGGCCACCCCGTAATTGGGGATGACGCTGTGAAATAAGTTCATCAGCCACAGGCAGGGCTTGGCAATAATATCAAACCAGCCGAAATCAACGACTTTTTGCAGATCATTGCCGACATTTCTGAGTTCCTCAATCCGTTTGGGACCCATAAAAAGCTGGTATTTATAGGTGTACTGGGTCCCGGGTTGAATCGCTTTTTCCGGCTGCCGGTATCGGGCGGCTACAAATTTATCGGATTGTAAAGCCAGATGCAGGCTGGCCGCTTCGATCTGGTCGGGTATGAGACCGGACATAAAATAGCGGCTCTGCAAGGCAACCCATTTGATTTGGCCTTCAAATGTATTCTGATCTTTAAGCTTTTTGGTCTTGATTTCTTCAAGTTTGTCGTTAATCAGCGCGCTGGGCCCTTCGAAGGCATACATTCGCTTATCACCCGGGGCTTTACTGTATAAGGCCACAGAGAGTTTATCCTGGATGCCGCGCCCGGATCCATTTTTTATGATGACCTCCATACCGATCGCATAGGTATCCGGTGAAAATTTGTAGATTTTTTCGATGACAATTCCATCCGGTGAGCGCCACAAAAAAGTAAGGTCCCGGGGGCTGTCATTCACCGCCAGCTGCCTGGAGGGCAGGTTGGCAGTAAAAACCGCTTTATCCAGCCCGGCAATACTCTTGCCGCTAAATCCCAGCCGTCCGACGCCAAAGGTTTCATCGCCGGTCAGAATTTGTTTAAAGGGTGCATCCTTTTGGACTTTTTCACGGTAGTTTTTAAGGAGAACGCTGTAAAATACGGCCCCCTTCTCAGAAATCTTGGCCTGATAAAGCGGGGTATCGACGGTGATGGAAGCTGCTTCCGGAAGCGGGGTCTCTTCGACGACGGATTCTACAGCAGGCGCTGGTTTTTCAATCGCTTCTTTGTAAGGCTTTTCAGTATCCTTAACCGTTTGTTTTTCTTCTACCGCAGGGGATTCAACCTTTTTTGCCTGACGGCGCTCGGCTTCATCAGGGCTGAAAAAAAATTGCCATGCCAAAAATATAGCGAGCGAGAGGACGATGGCTATTAACAATCGCGATTGTTCCATTCATTTCTCCTAATTTCAGGTAAATTACGTATCCGCTTTCTTTACGCCCAAAAGAAGGCTTTTTTCCGAAATTAAACAGGTTTGTCGTCTGGGGACTTAGCTGGGGGAGCAGTTTCTGCGCCTTTAACCATTTACCATTACGCATGCTAAACTCTTTAATCTGGTTTTGTTATGCGCAGGCTAGGGAACCGGATCAACACCACCAGGATGAAAGGGATGACATCGCAACAATCGCTTGACGGCCAGAAACAGGCCTTTTAAAGGACC
>JBFFCW010000289.1:0-5435 GCA_041559695.1 Desulfobacterales bacterium | reverse complement strand
GCGATTGTAGTATCTACAAATCTCTGGTTTGCTTGCTTCAAATCCCTGGTATTTATTTTAAAGATAGAGCGTAGCGACACCGCAATTTTAGGCAATTTAGGCATTTTAGATCACTTTAGGCATTTTAGGCACTTGCCGAGTAAGAAATTTTTAGTCAAGAAAATTCGACATTATTGATCAATTGTCGGGAGTATAATTCACCAGCGCTGCTGTTTCCCCCATTAGCCGGTGCTGTTCAAACCGGCGCAGACGGAAGGGCTTGAGCATATCGGGGCAATTTTCGCTGGCCATGAATTGCGCCATATATTTGCCGGCGGCGGCGCAGGATTTGAAACCAAAATATCCCCAGCCACAATCCATAAAATAACCTTCAATCGGGTCGTTGCCATCCATAATGGGCGCCATGTCCGGGGTCATATCCGCCAGGCCGCCCCAGTGCCGCATGAATTTAACCCCCCTTAAACATGGCAGCATCTCTGCAAGCGCTTCGGCCTGGTGTTTGATGTAATAAGCGGTGGTTTGGGTGGTGTAATTCGGCCAGGCATCCATGTGAGCGCCGGTGGCAATTTCACCTTTAAGGGTTTGATTCGCATAGGCATGATAGGTGCCGGATGAAACCACATGGTTTAAAATTGGTTTGAGCGGCTGGCTGACCATGGCCTGAATGGTCAAGACGCTGATCGGCAGCTTTATCCCCAGCATGGCGTATGAAAGAGCAGCCGAGTACCCGCCGGCGGCATTTAAAACCCGCGGGGTTTTTATGTGGCCTTGATCGGTTTCAACGGATACGATTTTATTGTTTTCAACGCCGATTCCGGTCACCCCGGTTTGCTGATGAATATGCACGCCGTGTTTGGCGGCACCCTTTGCCAATCCCCAGACGATGGCATCATGGCGCAGAATCCCGCCCGGCGGATGATACATGGCGCCAAAAATCGGATAGGTCATATCTTCTGAGATATTAAGGGCCGGGACCATCTCTTTGCATTGCTTGGCATCGATCAGATGGCTCTCAACCCCGTGAAATTGAGCGGTAGCAACATTCATCCGCGCTGCATTCATGGCGGCTTCGCTGTGCATCAGGTTCAGGTTGCCGCAATTATAAAACATCAGGTTGTAATCGAGTTCTTTTGTCAGAACGGGCCATAGATCCAGGGCTTCCTTGTAAAGGGGAACATTTTCCTGGGTTCGCTGATTGGCGCGCACAATGGCGGTGTTGCGCCCGGATCCGCCAAAGCCCAGATAGCGTTTTTCAATGACGGCCACATTACGCATGCCGTGTTGCTGCGCCAGAAAATAGGCCGCCGCAAGTCCGTGTAAACCACCACCGATGATAACGGCATCATAATTTGATTTGAGCGATGGTTTTTCGCCCCACAGGGGTTTGTATTTGCCAGGCATCGGAAACTCTCCCTAATCTGATTAACGTTTCTGAATCTCTACAATCCAGGGAATTATAGTACTTTTGCGGTCATCTGCTTTGTTCGCCGCTTGGAATGATGGAATAGTGGAAACCCATCATTCCAACATTCCATTATTCCAATCGCACGATCTTGAGGCTCTCGGCAGGTTGTGAGCAAAGCGAAATAAATTCCGTTTATCCGGATCAACCCGATGGCGAACGATGTTCTCAGAGACCCTATGATAATGAAATAAAAAATGTCAAGAAAAAAACGAAGCTGAAATAAAATTTTTCTAAAAAAACTTGACAAATCGTATAATATACTTGATATTACATGAATTTCAATTATATACCAATTTGGTTGAGCGTTAAAAAAATTTTCTATTATGAAATATTTCTTTCATTTTCAAATATTTCTTTCATTTACTATGGATTTTTTGAGCAAATTTGTTGAGCAGAAAAGGGAAACCCAATGCAGGACCACCAAACTCGCTTAACGATGAAGGGCATTCTGGAACAGCACCCCACCCTGACGCCCAAAGCCCGTATTCTTGGCGATTACATTGTCAATCATCCGCGCAAAGCGATATTTATGACCACCAAAGAGCTGGCAACGACCTGTCAGGTCAGTGAGGCAACGGTGGTTCGATTTGTCAGCCAGCTGGGCTATGAGGGATATGGCGCATTCCAGCAGGCATTAAGAGATTTCGTAGACCGCGAATTGACGATGTTGGAGCGCGCCGACATGGCGGCTGGCACCGGAGAAGCAATGGATCGCCTGCGCCGGGTGGTGTCCGAGGAAATGGATAACCTCAAACAATTTTTTGAAACGGTGGAAATAGACACCTTACAGCAAGTGATCGATTACCTGGAAAAAAGCCCGGCCGTATATATCATCGGCTCCCGCCTGTCTTACACGTTTGCTTACTACCTGGGCTGGTCACTGACCAAAGTCAGAAGCGGCGTCCACATATTAAAGGGCAGTGACAGCACGGCAATCGACTGGTTGACCATTTCTGAGCCGCAGAGTCTGGTGGTCATCATTGCCACTTCCCGTTATCCCAATGAGCTCATCAAGCTGGGCAGAATGGTACGCCGGTCAGATCGAACGCTTCTCGTGATTACAGACAGCTCGCTGTGTCCACTGACGCAATTTGCCCACCTGGCCCTGGTGGCTCCCGCCAAAAACATCCCCTTCATCGGGAGCCCGACAACGATTTCCTGCATCATCAACTATCTTGTTCTGGAACTGGCCGGCCGCGACGGCAATCGACTCAAAGACCATCAGGGAAAACTCGAACGGGCCTATAGAGAAAATGACATTCTGTTCAACTTACGCGGAGAAAATATTGTTCCATGACTGACCGCATCAAAACATATGTCTTGCCGCATCGTCTTGAACTCGACTGACAGGGAGAAAACCAATGTATGATCGAATGCCGACGCTTACCAAAGCGCAAATGACGAAAATCCATGACGCTGCTATGAATGTCCTTTCCAGCGTGGGGGTGGCCTTTAACGAAGAGGAATCTCTGGATATCTTTAAGAAAAACGGTTTCAAAGTGGATGGGAAAACCGTCTTTTTTTCTGAAAACGAGATTCGCGGCGCCTTGGAATCAGCGCCGCAGCATTTCACGCTTGCCGCCCGAAATCCGGCGAACAGCGTTCAATTGGGAGATGACGATTTTGCGTTTGTACCCGGCTATGGCGCTCCGTTCATCATATTATCCGATGGCCGCAAACGGAATGCCACCATGGAAGACTATGACAATTTCTGCAAACTGGTTCAGACATCCAAATATATTGATATGAACGGGTTTATGATGGTGGAGCCTTCCGATATTCCACCGGAGACGGCTCATCTGGATATGCTTTTATCCAGCATTGTCCTGTGTGACAAACCGTTTATGGGCAGCCCGGTCTCCAAAGAAGGGGCCCGGGACGCCATCGAGATGGCCGGCCTGATCTGGGGCGGCAAAGAGAAAATCAAGGAAACACCGGTGACGGTTTCTTTGATTAACTCTTTATCCCCGCTGCAGTTCTCAGAAGAAATGGCGGGTTCGCTCATCGAACTGGCACGCTACGGACAAGCCTGTGTTCTGGCTTCACTGGCCATGGCCGGGGCATCCGGCCCGGTTGAGATTGCAGGCGTCCTGGCCATGCAGAATGCCGAGATTCTGGCCGGTTTAACATTGGCCCAGCTTGTCAGACCGGGTGTCCCCATCATCTATGGATCCACTTCGTCACCGATGGATATGCGAACGGGCGGCCTGTCCATTGGCGCCCCTGAGCTTTCCATGATTGTGTCCTGCACCGCCCAGATGGCCCGTTTCTACAACCTGCCCAGTCGCAGCGGCGGCGGTCTGACCGATGCCAACTTTCCGGATGCCCAGGCCGGCATCGAATCGGCGATGGCCCTTATCACCGCGACCCGCAATGGGATCAACTTCATCCTGCATGCCTGCGGGATTCTGGGCGCCTACGTTGCCATGAGTTACGAGAAATTTATCATCGATGAAGAGCTTTGCGGAATGGCAAAAAAACTGATTGAACCCATTGAAATTAGCGATGCGACCCTTGACCTGGCAACCATCAAGGAAGTGGGCATCGGCGGCAATTATCTGACCCAGCCCAAAACTTTTGAACTTTGCCGCACGGCATTTTTTCTTCCCGAATTGATGACCGTGCAGGATTATGACGGCTGGCAGGGCAAAGGCGGCAAACGGACCGATGAGCGAGCCTCGGACCTGTTGCATAAACGATTGGCGAGTTACGAGAAACCGGATATCGATCCAGCCATCGAGTCGGAATTAGCAGGGTATGTTACCCGGCGCAAAACCGGACGCAGCAAATAATGGCAGGACGGGGATTAAAATTTGCTGATTTTATAATTAAAAATTCCTCTTGCCAATCGTTGTAATTCGTGTTTTAAAAAACAACCGCACAACGATTTAAGTATTAAATATTATTCAATTTTTTTCGGTATGTTTGTTGCCCTGATAACCCATCGTTTTTTGCTCGGCAGATAAATTGTAAAATGATTGTCACTCCCGCACAGGCGGGAGTCCAGTTCAAAGACGCCTGGATTCCCGCCTGCGCGGGAATGACAAGTGGGCAGCAGGCCACGGTATTTGATACTATTTTAGACAATATTTGTGGGGCACAACACCAGGAGCTATGCGCCCTTTTTAGTTCAAGAACCGAACATTTACACCAAAGGAGAAAAAAACCAATGAAAACACAGGCGAGAGTTGTCGTGATCGGTGGCGGGGCCATCGGCACCAGCATTCTGTATCATCTGGCCAAATATGGATGGCAGGATGTTGTGCTGGTGGAAAAACATGAACTGACTTCCGGCTCGACCTGGCTCGCGGCCGGTAATTGCTCGTACTTTCATTCAAGTTACTATTGCACCCGGGTCAACATGAAAAGCATCGAGCTCTATCAGCAGCTTGAGGAAGAAACCGGTCAAACCACCGGCTGGCACACCACCGGATCCATTCGCACCGCGGACAACCCGGGTCGCATGGATGAATTGGGCTATTACTACAGTATGAACCGCTGCCTGGGATTAGACGTTCAGAAAGTCAGCCCCCGGGAGATTGCTGAGCTGCACCCCTTAATGCATGTGGACGGTCTGCTGGGAGGGCTTTACTGGCCCGACGACGGCGATGTGGATCCCAGCGGTATTTGCCAGGCGATGTCGATCGCCGCCAAAAAGTACGGTGCCGAGATCTATACCCACACCCAGGTGACCGGCATCAGCCAAAAGCCCAACGACGAGTGGATAGTCCACACCGAAAAAGGTGACATCACCTGTGAAGCGGTGGTCAACGCCGGCGGTCTGTGGGCGCCGCAAGTGGGGGCCATGGCGGGTCTTGAGATCCCCTCCATCGCCATCGAGCATACCCACATCCTCTTTGAGGCCATCGGTGTCGTGGAAGATCGGGAGCGCATGCTGCCCCTGGTGCGGGATCCGGACCGCTCGATTTACGTCCGTCAGGAAATGGACAGCCTGATCCTCGACATGTAT
>JBFFCW010000288.1:0-5483 GCA_041559695.1 Desulfobacterales bacterium | reverse complement strand
CTTTTTGGGCTTCATCTGTAAAAATACCGTAAACCGGGCCCTGCATCAGGTCCGTTACCCGTAAGCCCCAGGCGCGGACGTAAAACCACAACAGATCGGTGTCCAGGATTTTGGTAGTGTGATACAGGCTGCCGGCCTGTCGCGGATATAAAAACCGTTGTTGCCGTCCGTTGTGTTCGACTTCCAGCCAACCTTCTTCAATATCGATATTGGGGGTTCCATATTCGCCCATGGTTCCCAGTTTAACGATGTGTGCATCGGGGCAGAATTCCCGCACCGCAAAAATGACGTTGGCTGTTACGGACAAATTATTTTGCAGCGTCAGGGTGGCTGCTTTTCGATTGAGCATGGAATAAGGGGCTGCCGGCTGCTCGGCATAATGTATAACGGCCTGTGGGTCAAATTTTTCGAACACTGCGGTTACGAAATCCCAATCGTTCAGATCTCCAACATAGACGGCGATTCGATGTCCCGAAACCGATTGCCAAATGGCTGCGCGTTCATCAAGTTCCGGGACTCCATATAAAAAATCCACCTGCTCTTCTCGGCACAATCGTCTGCGCAGGTAATTGTCCGCCACAGCGACGTCATGACCGTGAGCCGTGAGGTTCATGGCGGTGGGCCATCCCAGGTAGCCGTCTCCACCCAATACCAGTATGCGCATTCACACTCCCTCTTCTTCGCCAATTTAATATCTAAGATATTGGATATTCCAAGATTCCACTGATCCTTTATTCCATCGTTCCGGTCTCTAAGAGTTTATTTTTCTTGAGGAACGTTACGAGTTGGGTTTTTGAAAGCGGGGTTTCCGTACCGGAGTGATAGGCGTTGGTAACTTCTTTTGACGTTATATCCGGGTATTCGAAAGCAATATCGCGGTAAATTTCTCTAAAGGCCGGTAGAACCACGAAATACCGTTCCAGCTCCCAGGAGCGTCTGGTTTCTTCCATATTCAACAGCTCTTCGTATAGCTTTTCACCCGGCTGGTGGCCGATGATTTTGATTTTGATATCTTTCGCCGTATGGCCATAACCCGGTGCCAGGTTTTCGACCATGACCTCAGCCAGATCTTTTATTCGAATCGCCGGCATCTTGGTAACGAACACTTCCCCTCCCCGACACAGGATCCCGGAATCGATGACCAGCCGGACCGCTTCTTCGATGCTCATGATAAACCGGGTCATTTCCGGATCGGTCAATGTGACCGGCCCGCCGCGGCGGATCTGGTTGTGAAAAATGGGAATCACCGAGCCGCGGGAGCCTAAAACATTGCCAAAGCGGGTGGAGGCGAAAATGGGGCCGTCGCCCCGCAGGTTGCTGTTGGCGGCGGTGATCAGGCGCTCGCCCATCAGTTTTGATGTTCCCATGACATTGGTCGGATTGACCGCTTTATCCGAACTGGTGAAAATGACCCGTTCAACCTTGTTTTCGATAGCAGCGTATATGATGTTTTGAACGCCCAGGATATTGGTCTGCACCGCTTCAAAGGGGGACCGCTCACACTGCAGTACGTGTTTAAACGCCGCTGTATGAAACACCCAGTCGATGCCCTTCATTTTGTCCTTTAGCCGGTCGCGATCGCGGACATCGGCTAAAAAGAAATTGGCATGACCGTATTCGGCAAACTGCCGTTCAAGGGCAAAAAGCTCACTTTCATTGTTGTCAAGGGCGATAAGTTCACCCACCTGATGCTGTTCCAGAAGCTGCCTTATCAATTCCCTGCCAACGGTCCCGCAGGCGCCCGTGAGCAGGACGCGTTTTTGTTTAAGGTTCAATTGGATTTCCTCGTGTAATCATTATGTCTTTATCATCGGTTGGGTGAAGCCCCGCTTTTATCATGTTGGGTTTCTCCGCCTGAGGCGGATCAACCCAACCTACCACTTCTTACTCGCGGGATTACCCCTTTGACCAGGGTCGAAACCCATCACAAGCGGTGCATGAATACGCCGATTTCTTCTCTTTGGGTATAGGTCCGCAAAAAATAAGAGCCCTTGTCTTTTAAGGTGGAGAAACTTAACATTTAAGCACACATCACGCAAATAAAATTTATGAATACCGCAACTCGGGGCATCCGATACGGTTAAACGCGGTGCCCGGGTAAAGCATCTTGACTTGGTATGCAAAAGTCTTTATCTATCACGCAATATGAAACAGAAAATACAAGATCTGATTCTCAGTGCGGCTAAAAGCGCTTTCGAAAAAGGAGATCTGCCGTCAGCAGACATTTCCGGGGTTGAGGTTCAAGAGCCCCGGGCGGACGCCCACGGTGATTTTTCAAGCAATATTGCCATGGTGACGGCATCCGTTCAAAAAATGGCGCCGCGCAAAATTGCGGAAGCCATTATTGCTCACATCCAAGATCCGCAGGAATTGATTGAGAAAACGGAGATCGCCGGACCGGGTTTTATTAATTTTTTTGTCAAGCCATCCGCCTGGCACCCGGTTCTGCGTGAGATACATGAAGCCGATACCGCCTACGGTGCAACCGATATCGGCAAAGGCCAAAAATTTCAGGTGGAATATGTCAGTTCCAACCCCACCGGGCCGCTGCACGTCGGACACGGCCGCGGTGCCGCCGTGGGTGATGCGGTGGCCAATATTCTTTCCTTTTGCGGCTATGATGTCCAAAAAGAATATTACATAAACGATTCGGGCCGGCAGATCCGGACCCTGGGTTTATCGGTTTTTCTGCGCTACCAGGAGCTGTGCGGCCAAAAAGTCAAATTCCCGGATGAATGCTATCAGGGGGATTATATTCGTGATCTGGCCGTCGACATCAAAACCCGCAAGGGCGACGCCCTTTTAAGCGAGACGGAACAAGACGCCATTATGGAATGCGCGCGCTTTGCAGCCGGGAAAATACTCGCCGGCATCCGGGACGATTTAAAATTATTCGGGGTGGAATTTGACTGCTGGTTCAGTGAGCAAAGCCTTTATGATTCCGGCCGCGTGGATGAGATCCTTGATAATTTCCGCAAACAGCAAATTGTTTACGAAAAAGAGGGGGCCCTGTGGTTTAAGACCAGCGAGTTCGGTGATGAAAAGGATCGCGTGGTCGTCAAAGCAAACGGGGAAACCACCTATTTTGCCTCCGACATTGCCTACCATCAGGACAAGTATGAACGGGGGTTTGAATGGGTGGTCGATGTCTGGGGAGCAGATCATCATGGTTACATTCCCCGGATGAAAGCTGCGGTTGAAGCCTCCGGGCATCGGCGGGATCAGTTTGAGGTCATTTTGGTGCAGCTGGTGAATCTGCTCAGAGCCGGCCAACCGGTTGCCATGTCGACCCGGGCCGGCAAATTCGAGACCCTGCGTGAGGTGATCAACGAAGTGGGCCGGGATGCCGCGCGCTTTATTTTTTTAACCCGTCATTATGAAAGCGCGCTTGACTTCGATCTGGACGTCGCCAGGCAAAAAACCAACGATAATCCGGTTTATTATGTTCAATATGTGCATGCCCGCATTTCAAGCATCGTGCGCAAGGGAAACGAGCAGGGCGCCTGTGAGGTTTCCTGGGATGATAAGGCCGTGGCACGCCTGGAAGCCCCGGAGGAAATTGATCTGATCAAAGCCCTGGCGCGCTATCAGGACATCCTGGAGGGCAGCGCCAAAAGTATGGAGCCGCATCGGGTGACCTATTATTTGATGGAGCTTGCATCGGCCTTTCATACCTACTACAATAAGCACCGGGTTTTAACCGATGACCCCTTGCTGCGCTGCGGCCGGCTTAATCTTGTTTTAGCGGTCCAGAAGGTCATCAGAAACGGCTTGACGCTGTTGGGCGTTTCAGCCCCCGATCGTATGTAGAACCGGATTTTAAATTTCCATTATGAGGAAAAAGAATAAACGCAAACAGCCGGAATTTAAGAAACCCTTTTACGTCCTGTCGCGCAGAAAAATTGCCGGATGGTTTTTGGTAATTTTTTTTCTGAGCGCCTGGATGTTTATACTGGGAATATTGGTCGGCAGAGGTACGGCCCCGGTCAAATTTGATATTGCCGCACTTGAAAAAAAATTGGAAGCCTCAAAAAAGGATGATGGCAGCGATCAGGGAAAAAAGCCGTCACCCAAAGCGCCGATTACCGTAGAAGATAAAACCAAGCTCGAATTTTATGAGGCGCTCAAAGATAACAAAGTAGACACAAACGTTCCGGCGCTGCAAAAGCCAAAGACTGCCGAACGCGGAATTGAAAAGCCGGCTGAAAAAACGGTTTCTAAAAAGACGCAAAAGAAAACGGCCGCAACTACAGCAGCCCCAAAATCCACTTCTCAAAAAACAGAGCAATCTGCAAGCCCCGATAAGAAAAAGCCACCAACGGAAAAAGCTGCGGCCGTTGCCCGGACAAACGCCAAAGGACCTGTTTACACCATTCAGGCAGCTTCCGTTAGAAACCCTGATGATGCGGATCGGCTGGTCCAAAAATTAAAAAAACGCGGCTATCCGGCCTATCGGGTGATCGGGAAGGTTGCCGGAAAAGGCGTCTGGTTCCGGGTCAGAATCGGAGAATATCGGAGCAAATCTGAAGCGCTGAGAACGATGAATAAATTAAAAAAGGATGGTATGAAACCCATTCTGGTAATGAAGTGACTTTCGCTACGTTGACGATGCCATATAGGTCATAAACGCAGTCTTTTTACGAGTGTGTTTTGTATTTATTTTTTAGTGTTTGGTGTTTAGTGTTTAGTAATCGAACATGCCGATTTAGGATCATATATTTCATACTAAACACCAAATACGAAACACAAAACACTCGTTGAATTCAACTTTTTACGAATACTAAAGCACGATATTAGAGGGTGAATGACAAAAGGCGGTTTAAGGACATGAAAATTACCAAAGAAGAGGTTCTGTACGTTGCCCACCTCGCACGGTTGGATCTGGATGAGGAATCCATTGAAAAGTTCGCCGGTCAAATCGATGAAATACTCGGATACATTGAAAAATTGAACCAGGTCGATACCCAAGGCATAAAACCAACGTCACACGCCATCTCTCTGACCAATGCCTTTCGAGACGACGAAAAAAGGGAGCCGATTGAGCGCGAGCTGGCACTGGCAAATGCCCCTGAAAAAGAAGATGGGCAATTTGTGGTTCCCAAGGTCGTTGGATGATGCGTCTTAAAAGCGCTCCCTTTTGCCCAATTTCTGTGTCAAGCTCCGATTTCAATCCTCGACATACATTTTAGTATGCCTCCGGTTAAAATCGGTACTTTCCTTGAAATTGAACAAAATTGAACCCTTTTAAAACGCATCATACAACATACATTTAAAAGAAGAGCAAATCAGACATGGAGTTATTTGAACTAACAATCGCAGAAGCTCACGGGTTATTAAAAAGCAAAGAAATATCATCTGTGGAGCTGACAAACTCGGTTCTGGAGCGCATTCAAGCGGTTGAAGACCGGGTGGATGCCTTTATTACGGTTACTGAAAAAGAAGCCCTGCAGCAGGCCGAAAAGGCTGATGAGGAAATTGCAAGG
>JBFFCW010000287.1:0-5497 GCA_041559695.1 Desulfobacterales bacterium | reverse complement strand
TGTCCCGCATTCAGCATGGCAACCCGCTGGGAAATAAAAAAAACATCGGGAATCTCATGGCTGACGATGATACCGGTAAATCCAAATCGTTTCTGGTAGTCGGATATCATGCTGTGAACTGCCGTTTTCCGAATGGGATCTAAGCCTGTGGTGGGCTCATCAAATAAAACAATTTCCGGATCCGTGACCAGGGCGCGGGCCAGGGCGACGCGTTTTTTCATGCCCCCCGAAAGCTGGGACGGGTATTGATGCTCGATATCATACAGATCCAGCTGATGCAGCTTATTCTGAACCCGATCCTTGATCTCCGCTTCGACATGCGCGGTGTTTTCCATGAGCGGTAAAGCGATATTTTCAAAGACATTCAGGAAATCAAAAAGTGCGGTGTCCTGAAATACATAACTGAATTTTCGTTTCAGAACTTTGCGTTCGTCTTTTTTCATTGCGACCAGAGGCTTTCCTTCAAAAAGCACCTGGCCTGAATCCGGCGTTAACAGACCGATGATGTGCTTGAGCAGAACACTTTTGCCCGTGCCGCTTTGACCGATAATGGAAGTAATTTGCCCGCGGTAGATACTCAGGTTGACCCCATCCAGCACACAATTTGAGCCAAAGCATTTAATAACATTATTTATTTCAATAAGCGGTTGATCCATATTTGAAACGCTCAATTCAGGTTACAGTAAAAAGGATGTCAGCGCGTAATCCGCGATTAAGACGATCACACAGGAAAGCACCACTGCAGACGTCGTTGACTGGCTGACGCCCTTGGCCCCGAATTCGGTCCGGGTATGGGTGTAGTATCCCTGGTAACAGCAAATGGAGACCACAATTACAGCAAAGACAATGGACTTGATAAAGCCGCCGGTGACATCTGCCAGGGCCACAGAGGATTCGACCCGGGAGAAGTACAGTTCCGGATTCACACCCAATAAAACCGATCCGGTTAAGTATCCTCCCAATATTCCGACCACGTCAAAAAGTGCGGTCAAAAGCGGAAAGCTGATCAGGGCGGCTGCAATTCTGGGGCTGACCAGATAACGAATGGGATCGATGTCCATGGTTTCTAAGGCATCAATCTGCTCGGAGATGCGCATGATCCCAATCTCTGCCGCCATAGCCGATCCGCCTCTGGCAATCACCATCACGGCGGCCAGTACCGGGCCCATTTCACGAATCAGCGACAGCGCCACGGCCGAGCCCAAAATCCCGGTGGAGCCATACTTGACCAGCAGGTAGTATCCTTGAAGGCCCAAAACCATTCCGGTAAATGCCCCTGTCAGGCAGACGACAAAGACCGATTTCATGCCGATAAAATATACCTGCTGCATGATTTTATTGATCTGCAGCGGCAGGGAAAAAATGAGGATAAAGCCTTTTAAAAAATAAAGGACAATTCTGCCCAGATCCTGAACAAAGAGCACGGTGTAACGGCCCAGGGCAACTATCGGGCTTTTTATAGCAACAAGCAGCTCCATGGAAGATGCCTCGATGTGATGAAATTGCCGGTAAATCAGAAAGAATTTATGCCTAGAAGTGGTTTCAAAGCCTCAGATCAGGTTCAAGGGTCCCGCTGCAGCGGGATTACATATCTGATCTTAAAAATATTAATGTATGCATCAAGCGCAGGCCGATCGAGAAAGCGCAGCATTCATGGGTATGTGAGCATTTATCGGAGGCTGTGCTGCACCTTACTCTATAAAATCAGATGCGAATCCCGCTTAGCGGGGCGACCCACAAAGATTATAAGATCAGACGGGAAATCCCGCAACGCGGGACAACGCAGCCATTGGGCCTCAGATGGGGTTTTGAAACCACTTCGAAAGGAAATCATAGCAAATTGTCAGTCAGGTTTCAAGGAACGCAACAATTGGCCATTGACGGTCATGCTGAAAAAGGTTAACCAAGTCGGTTGAGCCGGTTAAAAAAGGACCATGGTCTTATTCTTCTGGCTGGCTTAACAGGCCAACGGGCTCAACGGGCAAACCGGACAACCTAAAATTATTTATTCCAGCCATGATCCGAATAGAAAATCTACACAAAAGCTACGGAGACCTGATCCTGTTTGCAGGCATCAATTTCGCCCTCAATGAACGAGAGCGGCTGGGTGTCGTGGGTCGCAATGGTCACGGGAAAACGACGTTGTTTCGGATGATTCTGGGAAAAGAAAATCCCAATTCCGGCAGCATTATTGTCCCCAAAAATTACCGCATCGGTTATGTCAGTCAAAATCTGGAGTTCCGCCATCGTACGATTTTAACAGAGGCCATTTCAGCGCTGCCGGTGCCGGAAAAAGATCATCACTGGCAGGCAGAAAAAATCCTTGCCGGTCTGGGGTTTACGCAGACGGATTTTCAGAGACCCCCAAAAACGTTTTCAGGGGGCTATCAGGTCCGGTTGAATCTGGCCAAAGCATTGATTGCCGAACCGGACCTCCTGTTGCTCGATGAGCCCACGAATTTTCTGGACATTATTTCCATCCGCTGGATCGAACGGTTTCTGCAAAACTGGCCGCATGAGATCATGTTGATCACCCATGACCGCAGTTTTATGGACAAACTGGTTACTCACACAATGGGAATCCATCGCGGCGCGGTGCGCAAAATTGAAGGCGACACCGCAAAGTACTATGATCAGATTGCTCTGGATGAAGCGGTTTATGAGAAGACCCGCATGAAAGACGCCCGTCGGCGCAAAGAAATCGAGCAATTTATCACCCGTTTCAGAGCCAAAGCCAGGCAGGCGAACCTGGTGCAATCCCGTATTAAAACCCTGCAGAAAATGGAAAAAAAGCAAAAACTTGAAAAACTAAAAATATTGGATTTTTCCTTCAGCAGCAGCCCTTTCCAGGCCAGGCATCTGCTCAATGCCCGCAACGTAAATTTTTCCTACGATGCGGAACAGCCGCTTATTCGTGATTTTAAAATCACGGTGGAGGCCGGGGAACGAATCTGTGTGGTGGGGCCCAACGGAAAAGGTAAATCGACGCTGTTAAGACTGCTGGCCGGGGAGCTGTTGCCGGATACCGGTCAATTTAAATATCATCCGGCTGTTAAAAAGGGCTATTTTGAGCAGAGCAGTGTGAAAACACTGGTTGAAAACCGAACCGTACTCGCTGAAATCATTTTTTCAAATCCGGATGGTGACCGGCAACGCGCCCGCACTGTTTGCGGGGCGATGATGTTTTCAGGTGACGATGCCTTAAAAAAAATCAGTGTGCTCTCCGGCGGTGAAAAAAGCCGGGTGATGCTGGGCAAGCTTTTAGTGTCTCCGACGAACCTGCTGCTGCTGGATGAGCCGACCAATCATCTCGACATGGAATCCTGCGATGCCCTGCTCGCAGCCATAGATAACTTTGAGGGAACCGTCATTATGGTGACCCATAACGAAATGTTTCTGTATGCGCTCGCTCAACGGCTGATCGTATTTCAAAATGACGGCATAGACATTTTTGGCGGCAGTTATCAGCGGTTTTTAGAAAAAGGCGGCTGGCATGACGAAAGCAAAGTGAATCACGCACCGCAACAGGCCGATATCAAGATGGATGTTTCTGTAAAACTCACCAAAAAGGAACTGCGGCGCCAGAGATCAGAACTTATTTCCCAGCGTTCCCGGATTGTCAAACCGATCCAGCAGCGGGCAGAGGCCGTGGAAAACGAAATTGAAAAAAACGAACGGGAGCTCGACCGCCTGAACCAGGCGATGCAGCAGGCCGCCCAGGAACAGAACGGCACTAAAATCGCTGAAATTTCCCAGGCCATTCACCTGGGCCGGCAAACCATCGACCGCCTGTTTGAACAGCTGGAAGAATTGACCGGTGACCTCGAAACCCGCAACGCTGAATTTGAAACTCGCCTGAAAGAACTTGATGCCGAGACTTGAAAAGCGGAATTAACCCATTTTAAAATAGCACCTCACGCAAAGCCGCTAAGCCGCAAATAAAGCGTATTTTAATATTAAAAAACTTTGCGTCTTTGGGTGAGGATCGCCATATTCGGGTAATTAATTGACAATAAAGAAACATAGTGGTAGCAATTAACCAAAATCACTGGGGGAGCCGAAATAATTTGGCTGAGAGGAGGCTCGATGCCTCGACCCCTGGAACCTGATCCGGATCATGCCGGCGTAGGAAAGTTGATATGATAAATACGGTATTCCTTCCTTATCCTCCGGCAAGATTTTGTTTCGGAGAAACTTCAAAATGCTGAAAGTTTCCGGTCTGTACAAACATTTCGGCGACCTCGTTGTATTGGAAAATTTAAACTTCACTGTTTCCCGCAGAGGCTTTACGATTTTAATTGGCCCATCCGGTTGCGGCAAAAGCACGCTGTTCAACGTACTTACTGGAGTTTTGCCGCGAGAAGGTGGAAATATTTATTGGCTTGAAAAAAGTTTGCCGCACCTGGGAAAAAATGCTGCCTATATGCAGCAAAAGGATTTACTGCTTCCTTGGTTTACTTTGCTCGACAATGCGCTGCTTCCTGCAGCCATTGCCGGCTCGGATATGGCCGCCGCCAACACCAAAGCTCAGAAACTTTTTAAGCGTCTGGGATTAGACGGTTTTGAAAATTATCTGCCCGCAGAAACTTCCGGCGGTATGCGTCAGCGTTGTGCTCTGGTACGAACCCTTATGTTTGAGCATGAACTCGTTTTGCTGGACGAACCGCTTTCAGCTCTCGATGCGATTACCCGTACCAGTTTGCAATCTTTGCTTCTTTTGCTTCAAAGCGAATTCAACAAGAGTATCTTAATGATCACCCACAGTATTGATGAAGCCCTTATGCTGGCTGACGAAGTGTTGGTTATGGGTCAACCGCCGATGAGAATTTTGGAGCACTTTAAGTTAAGCGGTCCCAAGCCCCGTCGTCTGAACGACCCGGAGTTAATTGAAATTAAAGAACATGCGCTGAGCCGCTTACAGGATGAGCTGGAATATGAAATACACTAGACTAATTGCCTTTGCAGGGGTGCTGGTTATCCTGGCTTCCTGGGAAATAGCCTGCAGGGGCTTTGCAATTCCCGATTTTATACTACCCATGCCGACTCAAATCATCAGCGTGGCTATATCTCAAGCCAGCCTCTTGCTTCCCCATGCCGCAACAACGGCATCGGAAGTGCTGATCGGGATACTTCTTTCACTGGCTGTCGCCGTACCCCTTTCGGTTGTCATGTTTGCCCATCCTTCTGTGGAAAATACGATCGCACCATTTTTGGTGGCCTCTCAAGCGGTTCCGGTTTTTGCGATTGCCCCTTTATTGGTTGTGTGGCTCGGCTATGGTATCGCCAGCAAAGTGCTGATGGCTGCAATCATCATCTTTTTCCCGATCACGGTAAACTTGCTGGAAGGATTTAAAAGCTGTGATCAAGAATATCGGGTTCTCTTTCATCTGATGGGAGCCGGATTCTGGAAGGCCATGCGTCTGCTATATTGGAAATGGGCACTGCCTCATTTTTTTGCCGGACTTAAAGTCGGGGTTTCAGTGGCCACTATCGGGGC
>JBFFCW010000286.1:0-5499 GCA_041559695.1 Desulfobacterales bacterium | reverse complement strand
ATACATTATTGGTTCTTTTCTCAAGTTTATTGGCCAGGGCAATTCCGTTGGCGCAGGACAGTCCCTGGCCCAGCGAGCCTGCGGTTTGATCAATGCCGGGCGTAATGACCTGGTCCACATGACTCGGCAATTTTGTGCCGTTGGCATTCAAGGTCAGCAGCACGTCTTTGGGGAAATAGCCCCTGTAAGCCAACGCGGTATAAAGCGTCGGACCGGCATGTCCTTTGGACAAAATAAAACGGTCGCGATCTTCCCAGCGTGGATTGTCCGGTTTAAGGTTCATAATTCTGAAATAAAGGCTGATGATAATTTCCACCAGACTGAGAGAGCCGCCGATGTGCCCGCCGCCTGCCCGGCACATAATATCCGTCACGATGTAGCGAAATTCTTTGGCCAGCTGGTCCAGCTGCTCCCTGCTCTCGATATTGTTAATTTCCATAAGAATCTCCTTGAAACTATCTGAAAAAACATCTAACAAGCATCCGTTGAACCCGTTGCCCGTTTGCCGGTTAAAAAAAAATAAAATCAGACATTTTTCCGTATTTAACAGGCTCAACCGGCTTAACAGAACAACGCGCTCAACAGGCCAACCCAAAAACGCGACCGACTTAGCTCCTATAAATTATTTCCAGAGTAGCACATTATACTCCCAATTCCGATTTCAACCAGGCCTTTATATCGTCATCCAGTGCATACACGCCTTTGAGTTCGCAAACATCTTTTTCAAAACGGTTCGGAAGCTCGAATTCCGCCAGCTCGAGCGCTTCTTCAGAGTTGCGGCGGATCAAATAGATCAAATAGGGCTTGCGCCAGCAATTGACGACAAAATAGGTGGTATAATCGCTTTTGGACCGGATCACATACTTTCCGCTGCCCCAGTCCGTATTGCCCCATTCCAGATATTGTTTGACGGCCTCTTCCGGCGTCATATCCCATTCAATCTCATTAATTAAGTCGGCATCTTTTTTTAGTTCTTCCAGAGTAAGCATGGTCAATACCTCTATATGGGTTGAGCCGGTTATGCCCGTTGAGCCCGTTGGCCGGTAAAAAAACAAATTCCCTTTTTAACGGGCCAAACGGGCTCAACCGGACAACCTAAAATTGTAATTTTACCGTTGCGAGCAAATCCGGGTGGTCGCCTAAAAATCGATAGAGGGTGGCCCGGCCCACACCCAGCAGTTTGGCGGCTTTCACCTTATTTCCGCCGGTTCGTTCCAGGGCCGATCGAACCGAGTCCGCATCCAGCTTGCGGGATGGCCCCCGCCGCATGCAGATATTTTCAAGATCGCGAAGCTCCAGCGGCAGATCATCGGCGGTGATCACCCGGCCGTTGGATTTAACAATGGCGAACTGTATCGCATTTTGCAATTCGCGCACATTCCCCGGCCAGCGGTAATCCAGCATCAGCGACATGGCCTTGCTGGAAATCTTCATTTTTTTCTTGCCGTAACGCTCGCGCGCCTCCTGCAAAAAATGCTCGCTCAGCAGGGGAATGTCAATTTTACGGTCACGCAGCGGCGGAAGCCGGGTGGGGATCACATTCAGCCGGTAATAGAGATCTTCGCGGAACTTGCCGCGTTTAACGGCTTCTTTCAGATTCTTATTCGTGGCACTGATCACGCGCACATCAACGCTAATCGTCTGCTCGCCACCGACCCTTTCAAACTGGCTTTCCTGTAAAAAGCGTAAAATCTTGGCCTGCATATTATTGGAGAGCTCGGTTACCTCATCCAGAAACACCGTGCCGGTGTCCGCCAGCTCAAAACGCCCCTTTTTATCCCGGATGGCTCCGGTAAAGGCGCCTTTGACGTGCCCGAAAAGTTCACTTTCGATCAGGCCCTCCGGCAGGGCCCCACAATTAATCGGGACAAAGGGCGCGCCACCACGACGGCTTTCGCTGTGGATGGCCGCAGCCACCAGTTCCTTGCCGGTACCGGTCTCACCGGAGACGTGCACCGGGTAATCATAATCGGCAACATCTTTGATCTGTTTAAAGATCGATATCATCTGGCTGTCCTGGCCGATGATGTTGCCAAAGCGGGTCAGTTCCCCGACGCGCTCTTTGAGACTGAAAATATCGGTAACATCCTTGAATGATGTCAGCACACCGGTATACTGTTCGTCAGCATCCCGCATGCTGGTAACCGTCATCTCAATGCGCCGCTGCTCGCCGTTTTTGGTGCTGATGTTCAGCGTATATTCCGATTTCTCTGCCAGTTTGGGCGGATCTTCACTAAAGACACAGCGCTCCCCGCAAAAGGGGCTGCCGAAAGCTTCATGACAATCCCGGCCCAGCACGTCTTCACGCCGGTACCCGGTGATGCGTTCGGCTTCGGTATTGAAAAAAAAGATGCGCCGGTCCATGTCGTGGGCGATAATCCCCTCTTTGAGATTATCCAGGACATTTTCAAGGTTATCCCGGTGGCACATCAAATTTTCTAAAGGATAATCCGACATCATTCCATAATTCCACTGATGCATTTTTCCAAAAAAGAGAAGCTATATGATTTCTGCGCTCATGTCAAACGCCTCCGACACTTGATATTAAAGCTCACAGGGAATTTTTTTATTTAATTCAATACCCTGCAGGTCTATTCGGACATCATAAGCCAGAATCTCAATTCCTTTATCAACCGCCAGCCGCAGCCGGCGGCCATATTCGAAATCAATGTGGTCGGCCGGCTGAAATAGCTGGGCGTCCATTCTCTGGATAAAATAAAACATCATACAGCGATGACCAGCTTTTACAAGATTTTCCAGTTCGGTGATATGCTTGAGGCCCCTGGAGGTGACGGCATCGGGAAACTGCGCAACGGCCTCGTTGACCAGGGTGCAGTTTTTAATTTCAACATAACAGTGTTTCGCGCCGCCATCGGTCAGCATCAGGTCAATCCGTGAATGCTCACCGATTTTGACTTCCCGCTGGATAAAGTCGTAGCGGGATAATTCCGGTATCAATTTCTGATCAATTGATTTGGAGACCAGGCGGTTTGGGACCAGGGTGTTGACGCCCACCAGTGAAGTGGGCATGGCAATCAACTCCCAGGTATATTTGTATTTGCGTTTGGGATTGTCGTGTGATGACAGGTAAATCGTCCGGCCCGGTTCAGAGCACCCTTTCATACTGCCGGTATTGGGGCAATGGGCCGTAACAATCTCGCCGGTTTCAAGCTTCACATCAGCCAGAAACCGCTTGTAGCGTTTTAACAGCACAGCGGGAATAAGTTCGGGCCAGATCAGGCCCCGGGAGGTGGTCGCAGACGATCGCGGCTTCATAAAAACTTTTCTTCGATCATGTCTGCCAGCGGCACCACATCTTCAAATCCGAATTTGGGAACCTTTAATTGGAGATCAACGTCGGTCACCACTGCAATCAGACGCTCATCATTTTCCAAGAGCGGTTCGGAATGCCGCGCGGAGCGCACGATCTCAATCTTAGGTTTGTTTCCTGTTTTGTAACCCTCGGTAATAACCAGATCGACATCCTTAAAATAGCCCAGCAGGCTATCCATGTCGCCGGCGTGATCATTTCTGACCATTGCAATTTTTCCGGGTGAGTGAAACATAACGGTATCGGCACCAGCGGCTTTATGCCGCGAGCTGTCCTTGCCCGATCGGTCGATGTCGGGGTTGTGGTGCGAGTGTTTAATGGTGCCGATGGTGTAACCGCGTTTTTTGAACTCGGGAATCAGCTTTTCAATAAGTGTGGTTTTGCCGGATTGAGAGCGTCCGACGATCGATACAACCGGTGGCATAAGTCTAACCTATTTCATCAAGATTTTACGATTGTTTTTTACCACCAAGTTCCCGAAGGACACAAAGAAACAATTTTTTAAATTTTGTTCGAATCTTCGTGTATCTTCTTGTTCTTTGTGGTGAACAGCGATAAAAAAATTAACCTGAAATTACATCCTTCACAACCGATAATGACCGGCTGCCGGGTAGCAGAGCAAAACTAAGGTGCAAAAAAAAGAATGTCAAGCCATTTGAGCGCCATCCGTCTAAAGTTCTGGCCAACTGACATCCAACGGATACAACCGTACGGATAAAAAAGTATTGATATCTTATTCTGAAGATTTATCATAGATAAATCTTTTTGGTTTCAGGTTTCGGGTGTCAGGTGTCAGAAAACGGACACTTGTCACCTTATAATTCCTGACACCTGAACACTGACACCTGACACCTTATGATGGAACCCATACTCGAAGTAAAAAATCTGGTAAAAAAATACCACACGGTCGTGGCGGTTGACGGGATCAGTTTTGCCCTCCGGCAGGGGATCTGTTTCGGCCTGCTGGGCCCGAACGGCGCCGGTAAAACCACGACGATCGAAGTCATTGAAGACGTCATCCCGCCGACAGCCGGTGAGGTTTTTTACAAGGGCGCTCCCCGCACACCATCCTTTCGAGAAGAGGTTGGCATTCAGTTTCAGAGTACGGCGCTGTTAAACCTTTTGACGGTTCGGGAAACATTAGAAACATTTCAAAGCTTTTTCAAGAAGACCGCCACCGTCGATGAGCTGGTGAAGTTATGCCGGCTGGCTGAATTTCTGGACCAATACAATGACAGGATATCCGGCGGGCAACGCCAGCGTTTTCTGCTGGCCCTGGCGCTTATTAACCGGCCCGAGCTGCTATTTTTAGATGAGCCTTCGACCGGCCTGGATCCCCAGGCCCGTCGCAATTTATGGGATTTGATTCAGGAAATCAAGGCCGAAGGCAAAACCCTCATTCTGACCACCCATTACATGGAAGAGGCGCAGCATCTCTGTGATGAAGTGGCCATCATGGATTACGGCAAGATTATCGCCCAGGGCACACCGGCCGAGCTGATTCGCCGGTACAGCCGGGGAATTACCGTCGTCCTGCCCCGGCATCATTTCGGGCTCGAGGCCAATCGTTTTCCGCTGCCGGTCCGTGAAGTCAAAGACACCCTCGAGATTAAAACCGATGATGTCAATCAGTGTCTGGAGCAGCTCATCTCCCATGGTGTCGATTTATCCGATATCACGGTGCGGACGCCTAATCTGGAAACGGTATTCTTGAATCTGACCGGACGTAAACTGCGAGAATAATCATGAGCTTAAAACGCCTGTGGTCCATTTTAAAGGCCAGAAATCTGGAGTTCTTCCGCGACCGTTCGGCTTTCGGCTGGAACTTTTTATTTCCCTTTCTGCTGGTTGCCGGGTTTGGAATTATCTTCGGCGGCAAGGCCTACACCGAATATAAAATCGGCGTATTTCCATCCGGGTCAGGGCAGGTCGCCATCGAGAAACTCAACATCCCGCAGCGCTTCAAAGATATGAACTATCTTAAATTTATCGGGTTTCAAAATGCCGCGCAAGGCCTGGAAAAACTGAAACATCACCGCATTGATTTTTTGTTAAAAACCGGCAATGGACCCCATCAATACTGGGTCAGCGATGCTTCGCCCAAAGGATATGTTGTCGAGCAAATGTTTAAATCCAGCCTGCTTCCACCAGAAAGCGCAGCCAACGCT
>JBFFCW010000285.1:0-5508 GCA_041559695.1 Desulfobacterales bacterium | reverse complement strand
GTAATTCCCATTGGCGACAAAGATGATTTGCAAATTTTGTTTCCAGTAGGTTGAAAGGACCTTGTAAAAAATGTCTGCAAGCAAATGGCAGCCTTTTTGAACCGGATCCAGGCGCGAAGGCCAAAACAACATCGGGGCCGCATCATCCTCAATAAGGCCCAACTTTTTTTGGATAAAGGCTTTATTCGCTTTTTTGCCGGATACAAAATTTTTGGGGCTGTAATTTTCTATCAATTCCCTGTCTGTGGCGGGGTTAAACGAAGGGTCAGGCGCATTGAGTATTCCCGCTGCGCAACCGGCCTTTACTTTATTTCCCAGTTCCTGTTTCAGGGGGGGATAGACAAAATCATGCCGGCCGTTAATGATTTCCGCTAAAAAGTTGGGGCTGACCACATTGACAAAGTGGGCGGCAAAAACACCGCTGGTCAGCAGATCCACGGGGTTGGCCTCCCGGGCCGCTTCATAATGATTGGCCATATTTTCAAAATATAAATTCTGCCAGAAATAGGCGGCATCGATTCCGCGGTCTTCAATGAATTCGAGGGTCGTTTTTACGGTATGCACATTATGAACGGTGAATAAACAGGGGATGCCCATTTGGCGGGCCATGGCCGGAATTAAGCCGGTCATCCAGTCATTGCAGTGGATCAGGTCGGGCTGAACATGGGGGATGATATTGTTGATGACCTCGCGCTGAAACGCTAGCGCCAGTTTGATATTTTCGGTACCATAGTCGGAATAGACCCGATTGATATAGTAAAACGCACGGTCTTCTGCCAGATGAATGCGATCATCGGGCATTTTTCTCCGAATCTTATGGAATTCTTTCATTAAAACCGGTGCCAGACCGTCGCTGAAAATAGCCCGATAATCCGGGATGGCCACGTGCACGTCAGCGCCCTGCTCAAATAAGGCGGTAATCAGGGCCGCCGACACATCGGCCAGCCCGCCGGCCTTCGCCGTAAAAAAAGAGGCCAGCCCGCCCATGCGGTCCGGCAGGTAGGTTACTTCCGGGGTCACCACCAGCACCCGCGGGTTGCAAGGAGCCTCAGCCATTGTAATGGTACCTTTCTGTTGATTGCTGGCCAAGAGTTGAAAAGGGACGCTTATTCTTAAAAAGAAATCGTAAATACGAAACACGAAATCTGAAACAAATTCAAAATCCGAATGTTCCAAACATTCGAATTTTAAAACTTCGAAATGGCGAACTATTTAGATATAAAAACTTAAAAAATCCCTTTAACTTCTTTTTTATGCCCAAGTCAACAATCGGGGCGTCGATTTGACGCGCTTGTCACCCCGGGGCGTGACGCGGACGGTGAATCCGAATCGACCCGAACTCTGACAATTTAAAGCGCAGCCGTAGAGGTATCGCCCGTTGCCCTGGTCTTCCTGAACGCGCATGGGCTCTGATTTACTGGCATCCAGATCCTCTAAAGATTTCATCTGGCCATAATAAAGCTCGACATCGACCTCATCGGGTTTGAGTTCTGCCAGATTGACCTCCGATGTGATTTCGAATTTTTCACCCACCCGACTGGGACCATGGGCGTGTCTCACCGGCGAGGTGATTTCAATATTTTTCCAAAGCGAACGCAGCCGGCTTATCTGAGCGGTCAGCTTCTTGGCTTCTTCGGACTGGTTGGCAAGCAAAGCGTCATATCGTTTGGCAGCTGGAATATAGAAACGGTTTTCATAATCTGCCACCATGCGAATACTGCAAAACATTTCCATCGCCATTTTCATCGAGGCCTTCATCATTTTTAACCAGTTGCCGGGGATGTCACCGTTTTTGCGGTCGTAGAAATAGGGGATCACTTCATTTTCCAGAACATTATAAAGGGCCTGGCTTTCAACCGCATCCTGGTAGTCGCGGTCCTCGTATTCCTCGCCGTTTCCGATGCGCCAGCCCCTTTCCCGGGTGTATCCTTCGCACCACCATCCGTCGAGAATACTGACATTCAACACCCCGTTGATGGCGGCTTTCATACCGGATGTGCCGCAGGCCTCAAGCGGTCGCCTGGGGGTATTCAGCCATACATCGGCGCCCTGCAGCAGGTGACGGGCCAGATGCATATCGTAATCTTCTAGAAAAACAATTCTATCGCGAACTTCCGGTTTGCCGGCAAACTGAAAAAGTTGTTTGATGAGACCTTTGCCCTCGTCGTCTTTGGGATGGGCTTTGCCGGCAAAGATAAACTGGACCGGGTATTTTTCCGAATTGACGATCGCTTCCAGGCGCCGGGGATCCTGAAAGAGCAAATAAGCCCGTTTATAGGTCGCAAAACGACGGGCAAAAGCGATGGTGAGCACATTCGGGTCCAAGGCGGATTCAAGCGCTTCAATCACATTTCGCGGTGCGTTGCGGCGCGCGTATTGTTTGACCAGTTGCTCCCGGCAGGTGCGCACCAGACGCGAGCGGTTCATTTCATGGCTGCGCCACAGCTCCTCGTCGTAAATATCATCAATATGATTGATATTTTCCGGTTTGCGGGAGCTCATGTACCAATCCGGCCCGAGATAGCGCCCAAAAAGATTGGCAAATTCCTGAGAAATAAACGAAGAGATATGAATGCCATTGGTAATATGGGATATGGGGACTTCTTCAACCGGTCGCTGCGGCCAGACATGGGACCACATGCGCCGGGCCACAGATCCGTGCAACCGGCTGACACCGTTGCAATGGGATGCCAGGTGTAGTGCCAGAATGAACATCGATAACGGCGCGTCGGAAGGGGATCCATTGGTTTGTCCCCAGGATAAAATTTCCGTCGCCGGCGTTCCCAATTTTTCCTCCAGCGGTTTTAAATACGGCAAGACCTCCTCGGCCGGAAATTCATCATGCCCCGCGGCTACCGGCGTATGAGTGGTAAAGACGGTTGTACGCGGCACGATCTCAAGGGCGGTTTTAAGATCAACCTTCTGGTCGGCCATTGTTTGCGCCAGGCGTTCCAGACTGGCAAAGGCAGAATGCCCCTCGTTCATATGCAGAACCTTAACCGCGATGTTCAGTTTGGCCAGGACACGCATTCCGCCGATTCCCAGCAACACCTCCTGGGCCAGACGCGTCTTCTGATCACCGGCGTAGAGCCTGGATGTCATTTCGCGATACGGCAAGGGGTTTTCGAGAATATGGGTGTCCAGCAGGTAAAGGGGTATGCGCCCGATCATCATTTTCCAGACGACCGCCTGGATGGGGCCGTCTGGCCCGATAACCGAGATTCGCAATTCATTACCGGCAGCATCCCGCACCCGCTCAACCGGAAGATCATAAATGTCGGTTTCCGGATATGCTTCCTGCTGCCATCCATCGGGGTTGAGATACTGGCGAAAATAGCCGTGGCGATACATGAGCCCTACACCCGTCAGCGGAAGATTCAAATTGGATGCCGACTTCAAATGATCACCGGCCAAAATACCGAGGCCACCGGCAAACAACGGCAGGCTTTCATGAATGCCAAACTCCATCGAGAAATAGGCAATTGTCTGCCCGGTCCCCATGTGCATTTCGGCGCGATCGACCGATTCCAGAACCCGGCTTTGAAATTGTTCTTGGACGCCTTTTAAGTGGGCAAGATAACCTTTGTCCTTTGCCAGCTTTTCAAAGCGGCGTTGTGAAATCTTCGATAAGAAAAAAATAGGGTTGCGGCCGGCCTCAACCCAAAGCGCCGGATCCATGCGCCGGAACAGCTCGATGGCATCTTTATTCCAGCACCACCACATGTTGCGAGAGAGGGTTTCAAGAAAGTGAAGGGGTCTGGGTATACTTGGAACCACCTGAAATGTCTGGAAATTTTTCATATAGCATTAATCCTTAAGTATTTCGGCTGCCGGTATCGGCGTCACGGGTTTATCCCAAGAGAGCAACGCCTGCTGTTGGGCTACAGAAGAATAAAGCTTAAAGTTTGAAAAATCAATATTTGTATAATTCAGGAATTAAGTACCGGTTCATTTGCGATTTTTAATTCCTCAATTCCCCAATCCCTGAATTCCTGAAGTTCTTAATTTGCTAGTTTTAACCAAACGCGCAGCAATTCACTTGCCCCCCAGGCCTGGGCATCGCATCCTTGCGCGGTATGGGGATAATCGCCATCTAAAATTTCCGGTACATGGCCCAGGCAGCCGTGTTCGATCAGCGGCGCGCTGCCGGTCAGCCAGGACAGGGCCGTGTCCGTGCTTTCTTTTCCATAGGTCATGGCCCATGCTTCAGCGAAAGACGGAAACAACCAGGTCCAGGCCGTACCGTTATGGTAGGCTGGCTTGCGCCGGGTGTCTTCGTCACCTTCATAGCGTCCCTGGTAAGGATGGTGAGGATCGTTGATCAATTTTCCATGATGATGAATTTCAATCCCGTGTCGAACCGGTCGGTCGGCCAGGCTGCGGATGGCACCCGGTACCAGTAGTTCCTGGCAGGCCGTCAGGATATGCTCGCATTTTTGCGGTTCTTTGATTGCGCCCAGCGTGATAGCCAGCAGCTGATTGGGGCGCAGGGCGTCGTCAGCCGCTGCATCTTTGGCCGGCTGGCCGGCGGCGGCGTGAAGACAGTCCGCCAGGTAGCCTAAATCCGGCTGCCAGAAGCACTTTAGGATCGAGTCCTGAACCTGTTGGGCCAGGCGCTGCCAGGCGTTAATGGTTTCAGCAGAATCGATTTTGGACAAAAAGCAAAGGGCGGCATGCCAGAGGGCCTGGATTTCAATGGGATAGCCCTGCCGGGGGGTGCCGGCCGGATGATTGGTGTCCATCCAGCTAAAGTGTGTCGGGCTGAAAATCAACCCGGATTCCGGGTCCATCTGAACGCCATTCGGGGTGCCGGCTATTATGGATTGACCGATTGATAAAAAGATCTGCCGCATCGAGCGGCCCCCGCAATCTGAATCAATGAATTGCTCATCACCTTCTGCTCGAACCAAATCCGCACAGGCCGTGATCAACCACAGCGGTGCGTCGGAGGTATCCCGGTTGGCGGCGTTTTCGGCCTGAATCATGTTCGGCAGAGTGCCCTGTTTTTCAAAACGGGCAAACTGAATGATGATATCCCGGGCGTCTGCCATATTTCCGGCCGCCACCAGTCCGCGCACAAATATCAAGGCATCCCTTCCCCAATCCAGAAACCAGGGATAGCCGGCGATGACGGTTTTTAAATCACCGCGCTTGACCACATAATGGTCGAGGGATGTTTTCAATATTGTGGTGAACGTTTCGGCCCCTGTTTCTTCTTCCAAAGCTGCAAGGGCCATTGAAGGTGGCATGTGGGATTCTCGCGGCGGCATTTCATTTTCGAAGCCAATATCGGCCCAAAGGGTTACGGTTTGATTGCCCTCGATAGCGGCGGACAGATAGCCGGGGCTGAACAGATCTGAATCCGGATCCTGGCCCCGCCGGGCATCTTTCGGGCGGTTGACCATATAAAGCCACTCCGGCTCGGCTACAAACGAGCCGGTGGAAATTTGCACCCTCAGGTGATGGTCGGCGTCGGGGGCAAAAAGAAAGCCATTTGAAAAAGCGGTC
>JBFFCW010000284.1:0-5530 GCA_041559695.1 Desulfobacterales bacterium | reverse complement strand
TATTGCAGGCCCTTCCAGCGGTCATCAAAAAACACCCTGATTTAGTCTATATTATCTTGGGCGCAACACATCCGCATATTCTAAAGTTGCATGGGGATGCATACCGTATCATGCTGCAACAGCTCGTGCGTAGGCTCGATATCGGCAAACATGTCATTTTTCAAAATCGTTTTGTTGCTTTAAGAGAGTTGTGTGAGTTTCTCGGGATCGCCGATATTTACGTAACCCCTTATCTTGACGAAGCCCAGATTACCTCCGGGACCCTCGCCTATGCCATGGGCACAGGCAAAGCCGTCATTTCGACGCCCTACTGGTATGCCACCGAGATGCTTGCCGAAGGCCGGGGCCGAATTGTACCCTTCCGCAATCCGGATGCCTTAGCGGAACAAATTATCGGACTTTTGGACAACGATGTCGAACGGCACGCCATGCGCAAAAAAGCCTATATATTCAGTCGTGAAGCGGTTTGGAAGGAGGTATCCCGAAAATACCTCCAGGTTTTCAGTGAAGTGCGGCAAAACCGCATCCGGAGCCCCCGTCCCCGGCATTCTTATGATGAAAATATCAAGGCCATCACGAATTTCGAACTGCCGGAGATCAAGCTCGATCACCTGAAAGCCTTTACCGATGATACCGGCATTCTGCAACATGCCAACTATACCATTCCCGATCGCATCCATGGCTACTGCACCGATGATAATGCCAGAGCGCTACTGGTTGCCGCCATGGGTCAAAAATACCTGCCAACTAACGGTTTGGGGCTTGATTTTCTCAGCGGTCACTATCTCGGATTTCTGCTGTATGCCTATAATGAAAAAAATGGGCGCTTTCGCAATTTCATGACGTATTCGCGGCAGTGGATGGAGGAGATCGGGTCCGAGGATGCGCATGGCAGAGCGCTCTGGAGCCTTGGCAAAGCGGTGGCTTTTCTTCAAAATCCCGGGCATCTCGCAATGACCACAACCCTTTTCAACAAGGCACTGAGAGCTGTCGAGAATTTTCGTTCGCCGCGCGCTATCGCTTTTTCCCTGGTGGGCATGCATGCCTACCTGAATAAATTTTCGGGCGACAGTGATGTGCGCAGGATCCGGGAAATTTTTGCCGACAGGCTTTTCGATCAGTTTAAAAACAATGCAACAGACGATTGGCTCTGGCTTGAGAACACTCTAAACTATGCCAACGGCAAACTGTCCCACGCCCTGCTGCTGTCCGGCCACCGGATGCAACGCAACGACATGATCGATATGGGACTCAACTCCCTTAAGTGGCTGCTTGCCATCCAAACCGAAGAGAATCACTTTGTGCCCATCGGCAGCAACGGATGGTATGAAAAGGGCGGACCCAGAGCCCGTTTCGATCAGCAGCCCGTCGAAGCCAACGCCATGGTCGAAGCCTGTGTCGAAGCCTTTTATGTCACCCGGGATAAATCATGGGTCGACCATGCAGTCATGTGTTTCAATTGGTTTCTCGGACACAATGACCTGAATATGCCGCTCTATGATCCCAAGACCGGCGGCTGTCGAGATGGGTTGATGGCGGATGGCATCAACCAGAATCAAGGCGCCGAATCGTCCCTTGCCTGGCTGCTTTCGCTGATGACACTGCAGAAGCTTTATGCCGACGAGATTTTAAAACAGTCCTCGTCACCAAAAACCGATTAACAAAAGGATCAGCCATGCACATTGCCATGCTTTCGCCCATTGCCTGGCGCACACCGCCGCGACATTATGGGCCCTGGGAAAACGTGGCCTCCCTTTTAACCGAGGGGTTGGTATCGTGCGGTCATGATGTAACCTTGTATGCAACCGCAGATTCGCAAACCAGCGGCACGCTGCATGCGATTTGCCCTCAGGGCTATGAAGAAGACCGCTCCATGATACCTAAGGTATGGGAGTGCCTTCATATTTCAGAGCTCTTTGAACATGCCGATGTGTATGACATAATCCACAACCATTTTGACTATCTGCCACTGACCTACACCGGCCTTACCAAAAAACCGGTAGTGACCACCATTCACGGTTTTTCATCGCCCGGGATTCTACCGGTTTACAAAAAATACAACAACAAAGTATTCTATGTTTCCATCAGCGATGCCGACCGATCGCCGGATATTGATTATATCAAAACCATCCATCACGGTATTGATATCCAGCAATTTGATTTCCAGTCCCAGCAGGATGATACCCTCCTTTTTTTCGGACGCATTCACAAAGATAAAGGTGCCCGACAAGCTATTGAAATCGCGAAAGCCTGCAATAAAAAGCTGATATTGGCGGGGATTATCCAGGACCAAGCTTACTATGACCAATATGTCGCCCCTCATATAGACAACGATAAGGTGATTTATACCGGTAGCGTCGGACCCGCTGAGCGCAACCGGCTGCTTGGCAGAGCTTGCGCGCTATTGCACCCCATACAGTTTGATGAACCTTTCGGTCTTTCCGTTATCGAATCCATGGCCTGCGGCACGCCCGTGATCGCCTTTGACAGGGGTAGCATGCCTGAACTTATCGAAAACGGCAAAAGCGGTTTTTTGGTCAACAACGTGGACGAGGCCATAGCGACGGTTGCACGTATTAAAGAGATTGACCGAGCAACCTGTCGCCGCCATGTTGAACGGCATTTCACAGTCGACCGCATGATCAATGAATACATAAAAGTCTATGAAATGATTCTTGACTCTGAAAGATTGTAGAATGGCCTCTAAAAATCTGAAACAGATAGCCGGCACTGGCAGCTTAAGATTTTAAAATGATTTTATAGGACAGACCACTATGAAAACGCATAATCCAATAATAACCCGTTTTAAAAAAAACCCCATCCTGACAAGAAAGGATGTGCCCTATCCAGTCGCTACCGTTCATAATGCGGGCATCGTCAAACACAACGATCGTTACATTATGCTTTTCAGGTCGCATCTGCTAAACGGGCGCTCCATCATCGGCAGGGCCGACAGCGAGGATGGTTTTTCATTTACGGTTCATCCCGAACCCTTTCTGATACCTTCAACGGAAAATGTTTTTGCCGAGTATGAAGCGTTCGGAGTCGAAGACTTGCGGATTTCCCTGGTAGAAAACGAGTACCTGCTGACCTATAGCGCCTATTCCCGTCACGGCGTGCGGATAGCCCTGGCGCGCACCCGGGATTTTGAAAAAGTGGAACGTATTGCGCTGATTACCCAGGCCGACCTGCGCAACGTGGTCATTTTCCCTGAAAAGTTCGGCGATCGGTATGTGCGTTTGGACCGGCCACATTCCGAAAATTCGTCCTGGTCGATCTGGATTTCCTATTCTCCCGACCTCGTGCACTGGGGCGATTCCCGGGTGATTATGAAGCCGGTAGCCTATCACTGGGATGAAATGAAAATCGGGCCCGGCGCGCCGCCATTTAAAACCGACAAAGGCTGGCTCCATATTTACCATGGCGTTTTTAAGACGATGTCCGGAACAGTGTATCGACTCGGCGCGGCCCTGCATGACCTTGATGATCCGGCCAACATCATCGGCGTTTCCGACCAGTGGATATTGCAGCCTGAGGATCCCTGGGAGGTAACTGGCTATGTCCCCAATGTTGTCTTTACCTGCGGAGCTGTTCCGGAAGGCGACGGTTCGGTAAAAATATACTGGGGCGGCGCGGATACGGTCATGTGCGCCGGCACAGCCGTCATTGATGACTTGGTAGCGCTCTGCCTCTCGGTTTCCCGTCGGCCGTTGTAGATTATCCTTTGCGGCTGAGGGCAGACCGCGTAATCAGCCCTTCATTTTATGGACTGATCGAAATTCGTTTTCGAGGATAGACTAAAATTGAAAATCTGTCCTGTGAACAAACTTTTGATGCAGAGCCTAAAATTTCAATCGACCTTAAGGACACAAGTATATGCAAGCAAAAAAATCGTCAACGGCTGAAAGTTAAAAGAAAAGCAATTAAGATCATAGGGGATACTTCACGGGTAATCACCCTTCTTCATATTCCCGATGACAGGCATCGCATAGCTAAAATAATCCAGCGGATACTGAGCATATCTGAAACAGAGGCCAAAAATTTAATTACTCAAATAATGATTGACTTTTCCGGACGACACGAAGACATCGGACACATCTTTGAACGGCATCTAAATGAGGTGAAAGGTTATCTTCCCCGGGATGCAACGCTCAGCGAAGTTAAAAGGGCTCTCATCGGAGCTTACTTTACAAAAGAGTATGCCATTGAATCAGCCGCCCTTTTCAACCCTTCCATCGTCCCCCATCCGGACCAAAGCGATCTGGAAAAAGGCAGCTTGCGCTTTGTCATGAGTCTACGGGCAACCGGCGACGGCCATGTTTCGTCAATTGTCTTTCGCAGCGGCGTCCTTGACCGGCACAATACCTTCCATTTCGATCCGATAAGTGATTTTGTGGAAACGCCGGATCTCCAATTAGACCCGGACCCGGTTTACAAACACAATATTTTCCAGCGGAAGCTGAACGAGATGGGAGCCAGCAATGAGATAACCGTTTATATTCTTAACCAATTGCCGGAAGATTTTACTTATAAAGAATTAATACAAAAAATTGGAATACTTCACGCAAAACCGCAATTTTCTGAATCGATCCAAAACAGAACCTTTAAGATTATGCGCCAGCTTGCGGATTCCAATTATGAGGTGGCTTTCCACCCCGATCACAGTATATCCGAACGGGTGATCTTTCCCGTTTCGAAAAACGAAAGCAGAGGCATTGAAGATGCCCGTTTCGTTCAATTTTTCAATGACAACGGTGAGGTCGTCTATTTCGCGACCTATACCGCCTATAACGGCGTTACGATTTTACCGCAGTTGATTGAAACAAAGGATTTCATCAAATTCAACATTTTAACGCTCAACGGTAAAGCAGTAAAAAACAAAGGCATGGCGCTTTTCCCGCGGAAAATTGGCGGCCGCTATGTCATGCTCTCGCGCCAGGACGGTGAAAACAATCATATCATGTTCTCAGACAATATCCATTTCTGGCAGAAGTCCCAAATCATCCAGGAGCCTGAACTTCCTTGGGAATTCATGCAGATCGGCAACTGCGGCTCTCCCCTGGAAACCGATGACGGCTGGATCGTGCTCACCCACGGTGTCGGGCCCATGCGTCAATATTGCATCGGTGCCATACTGCTTGATCTTGAAAATCCAACAAAAATCATTGCCCGCCTGGATGCGCCTTTACTTGCCCCGCATGAGAAAGAGCGCGAGGGATATGTTCCCAATGTTGTTTATTCCTGCGGTGCGTTAATTCATAACAACATATTGATCATCCCCTACGCCATGTCCGATATCAATTCCGGTATAGCAACTGTTGCAGTCAACGAGCTGCTGAACGGCATGCGCGCGGTAGATTAGTGCTATTATGATTGACAAACGAAAAGCTTCACACGGTTGACCAAGGGGGATTAAAATGAAAATTTTCATCGGTAGCCTATCATATAATGTCACCGAAGAGGATTTGCGCCACGCTTTTGAGGCCTTCGGGCAGGTCGCATCCGCAACTGTTATCAAGGATGAACAAAG
>JBFFCW010000283.1:0-5531 GCA_041559695.1 Desulfobacterales bacterium | reverse complement strand
TTTTGTCCTCGTATTTGGGCAGGATCTTATTGACCAGCGTGTTGGCGTCCTTGCGGGTCATTCCCGAAAGCGCGGCGGCGTGGGCGGCTTCGGCGGCGATACGGCCTTCCATGCCGGTGTAGCGTTCGGGATACATGTTGCGCGCTGATGCCGCCGGCGACAATGCCGCTCCGGAAACCGCGGCGGTAACACCATGGTTGATCAGCTCATAGCAGGCAAAATCGGTACAGGGTCCGGCTGCGATAAACGTATTGGCAAAATGCAGCATGTGGGTGTTGCGGGCCATGGCCTGGTGGCACATGGCGGTCAGCCATAGCATGGCTCGGGTGGTGTTGCAGGTTTCGTGGATGTCAATGGGGAAAAAGTTGGTATATTCAGTCATGAAGGCTATCCGGCCTAAAAAGAGATGGGCAACCATGTTGATGGCGCTGCCTTCCGGCCCCCCGGCATATCCGCCCATCAACGGGCCCATTAACCCCCCCAACGGGTATGTGGCGCGCAGCAGAAAGGCAACTTTTTTCATACGATCGTAATCCACCTTCATCTCGGCAATGGCGCCCATTAGCATGCCGTCGCGGTCAAGGGCCCCGAATTCCGGCCGGGCCGCTGCGATCATAGCATCGGCCTTTTCAGCGGCCGAGACCTGGGTGTACATGCCCTTGCCCGGGTGCCCCACACGAACAGCCGCCTCACGGCGTTTGCCTACGTCCCAGATGGCTGCCTCCACTTCTGCGGGAGAGCCGGAACGCACTTCTATGCCACCCAGGGTATGCAGAATGGAGCCGCCCGAAAAACAGTCCGCCAGGTCTTCTTTGGCCGCACTCATGGCCGCTTGCAGGAAAATCTCTTCCGGATAGGGTGTCCCCACCAGGGTGAAGTTGCAAAACGGCGGACGCGGGTCTTCCACCTCGCGGGAATACTGTGTGCGTTGGTCCCGGCCCTCGCCCCAGGTAATCTGACCGGTAGATGCATTCAAGGCCACTTCCAATTCATCACGGGTACATTTGATGATGCGTTCGGTATCGGTGCAATAGATCCCCACGGTCAGGAAATATTCGATGGCGGCCTCAAAAAGACGGTCCACCATGGCATCGTCTGAGGGGATGACCTCCTCGGGGTTAAATTTCAGGCCATATTTTTCAACCATTTTTTTGGATGTTCGCACCACGCGCATGTCAAAATCACGCTCTTCTACGAGTTCACCGGTCTCGCTACGGCGCACGATTTCCCAGAAATCAATCATTTTTATCGCTCCTTTTTCCCATGGATCAGGATTTGGGGTTCAAGGTTCAAGTCACACTATTCTACCAGCCGGTCGGCCTCGGCAATCGCCTCACTCGTCGTCCGACCGTAACCATCCGATCCGATCTCCTTTGCCCATGACCGCACCACCGGCGCACCCCCCACCATCACTTTGAACTGCTCACGGACACCCCGTTCGCCCAGCTGTTTGATTAACTCGGGCATATAGATCATGGTGGTAGTCATCAAGGCCGACGCGGCGATGATATCGGCGTTTTCCTTCCGGGCGGTTTCGATGAATTTCCTCACCGGCACATCCCGCCCCAGGTCGATCACCTCGTAGCCGGAAACCGATAAAAATAGTTTGATGATGTTCTTACCGATGTCGTGTACGTCCCCTTGGATGACCCCTAAAACAACTTTACCCCTGTTTTGCGTCTGCGTTTTGAGTTCCGCGATTTTGGGTTTCAGCACCTCGACCGCTGCGTTCATGGCTTCTTCAGCCAAAAGCAGCTCGGGCAGAAAGGCTTCCCCTTCTTCAAACTGGTCTCCTAACACCGACATTCCCGGGCTGAAGCCCTTTTCTAAAGCTTCCAGCGGACTCATGTCTTGATCCAGCGCAGTTTGGGCCAGTGCGGCTGCTTTCTCGGAATCGCCGTCAATAATTGCTTGCTTCATCTGTTGTAAAAGCGCTGCCATAATCCTTTTCTCCTTTTTTGGGGTATGATCCGTTGGTCGTGGTCCGTTGTCTTTGCTTGTCCGCCATTTTTTTTGCTCCGGGCAAACCAGGCAAATTATCGTAACTTTTTATCGTTATTGATCATAGATCTAAAATTATGTCAACCTTTTTATTGAAGTTTTAAAGAAAAATATAGGGGTTGGACAAGCCAAACGGCAGTCGGTTTCATTTCAGAATTCTACTGGCCGCTTAAAATCTAATAAAAAATATTGAAATTAATATGTTGTAGACTTGACACTGAGTGAAATCACATGTATGAATTCTCATAATTGACTGTAAGGAACTAACTAAAACCGCTAAAATCAGTACGGAAATAAAAAATATAGATTGCCTTTTTATCGAAAGTAATATAATTGTTGTGCTTATTATATACAAAATAGTTTCGATTAAATACCAATGGGGTCTGCTATGAAGCCGTTTGCCGCGACGCCACCCTCGGAATCATTAAAAACGCCATCCATCAGCCAAGAACAAATCGCGCGACTGCGCCGAAGCCTCGATGCCAAAGCGCGCGACTTGCTGCTGTTCGACCTGGCCACCCAGACCGGTATGCGCTTGAAGGATCTGTTGCGTTTGAAGGTGGGCGATATTCACGAATTATCCGTCGGCAATCTGATCCCGGCCACCCGTGCGCTGGGCTATCTGGAACAACCCGTGATCGTCACCGAGACACTGGACCGTACGATAAAAAAATACATGGATACCGATGGACACCGGCCGGATGACTACCTGTTTCAATCCCGCAAAAGAGCCCGACCCCTCAATCTGCCCAGCGCCTCAAGCATGATCAGCGGCTGGTTTCAGGCGGCGGGAATCGATGGCTTTAGCGGTGCCCGGGGGCTCAACAGGATTTGGCGGCTGTACTATAAAGATCGGGTCGAAAAAACCAAATCGAAATCGCACAGAGATCCGATTCGCACCCTGGAGCCGATCAAAACAGCCACCCTGCAGGAGGTCGTCTATCAGCGGTTGTTAAAAGCCATTATTGCGGGCCGCATCCCGCCGGGTGAGCAGCTCGTTCTGGGTAAGATTGCCGCACAGTTTAGGGTCAGCCCCATGCCGGTGCGCGAGGCTTTTAACCGGTTGTCCGAGGCGGGGGTAATCTCTTTGCACAAAAGGAAAAGTGCGGTAATCAACACCTTGTCCAAAGAAGATTTGATGGAAATTCAGCGGATTCGCATCAATCTGGAGACCATGGCAGTGGAACAGGCCTGCCGATCGATGGACACGCAAACTTTAGATGATCTGCAAGTGCTGCATCAAGCGTATCTCGAAGCGTTCCGCGTCTTCAGCGTGGAGGAGGTTTTACGGCTCAATCGCGCGTTTCATTTCACGATCTATTCCGCCACCCGCATGCGGCGGCTACTGAACATCATCAATGGCTTGTGGGATCAGATCAGCCCTTATTACCATATCCTTCTGCGTAAAAAGGAACGCCTCTATACGGAAAAGCACGCCGAAACCCATGGTCTGCTATTGGAGAAACTGAAACAGAAAGACGTTGAAGGCAGTGTTCAGGCCCTGCGCGCCGATCTGCAGAACGCGGCGGAGTTAATCATCACCGAATTTGAAAAGCATCGCGGATTCACAATCATTTAATCTCGCCGGTTTTCATATATTGGGTGATCCTGCCGGCTTTGTAAGCCAGATTGAAAGCCGCAACCACATCCGGATCAAACTGGGTACCATCGCCCTCATTGATAATTTTAATAATGATGCCGTCCTCCATTTTTTTACGATAGGCGCGGTCGGAGGCCATGGCATCATAGACATCGGCCACCGATAAAATACGGGCCAAAAATGGAATATCCTGCTGTTTGATCCCATCGGGATAACCGCTGCCATCAAAACGTTCATGGTGGGAGCGAATAATTTGCCTTTCTTTTTCCCACAAACCCAGCTGCTCGAGAATGTTGGCCCCGATGACCGGATGATCCTTGATTTTTTCGAATTCATCGTCCGTCAATCTGCCGGGTTTCAGCAGAATGTCATCTCTGATGCCGATTTTGCCGATGTCATGCAGATGGCCGGCAAAATTGAGAATGTCCAGCTCTTCTTTAGAGCATCCGAGTTGCTTGCCCAGTACGATGGACAGCCCGGTAACGCGGCTGGAATGTTGCCGCGTATATAAGTCCCTGGCCTCAACTGCTTTTACGAAGGCATAAAGGGTGGCAAATAGATTCTCATAGATATTTTCATAGAGGGCCAGGTTTTCAATGGCCTGGGCTGCGCTCTGGGCTAAAAAGGAAAGATAATAAAGATCTTTTTCGGCAAAGCGCTTTTGCCCTTGATACACGATGGCGCTGATCACGCCAAAAACCTTGTCCCGAATTTTCAAAGGCACAATCATGGCCGAGTTGATTTCAGCCGGCAAACCGTTTGTTCCGGTGTGTTCAGAAATCAATAGCGGTATCTGATCCGAGACGACTTCCATGATCAGGGTGTCGCTTATGGGCTTGGTGTTGCCAGCCGGCGGCGTCTGCGGCTCCTCATATGCGTTATGCCAATTCGGGGAAGCAGCGAAGCCGGCAGATTCAGCTGATGAGAATGACACTTTAACCGGTTCCTGAACCGCTTCATTAATTACATAAAAGTGGGTAAAATCAGCGTGAGAGATGTCGAGGGCAATATCAACGGCCCGCTTGAACACGTCGGTGCTGGAACTGATGGCGGTAAATTTTTTCATTATTTTGTTGAGGATGTTCAGTTCTTTGACTTTGACCATTAACTCCTGATTTAACTTCTGAAGACGCTGCTTGCCTTCAACTTCCTTTTTTAAAAGAACATTTTCCGCAAACATTTTGCGCTGCTGCATCACGCGCTGCACGCACAATTCCATCTGTTTCAAATTGACCGGTTTTATCAAAAAATCAACTACCCCGTTTTTAATGGTCTGGATGGCGTTTTCCAGTGAAGGATAACCGGTCATAACGATCACCGGCATGGTATTATCGTGGGTTCGAATTCTTTCGGCAAGTTCTATCCCGTTCATATCGGGCATATTAATATCGGTAAAACAGCAGTCTATGGTTTCGTCGGCCAGGATTTTAAGCGCCTCAGGGCCCGTTCTGGCGGTCAGGGTCTGGTAGCCCTTGCGCTGAAAAAACTCGGCGGAAACGCTTAAAATACTCTCTTCATCATCGACAAACAGGATGGTTTGTTTTTTTTCACTATCCATTGGCAAAAATTTGAAACGTGCATTTTAGGCCGGTTAAAATTTCACAAGATAGCAGTCCCTTGACTGCCAAAGCCACTGAATGTGATATCGACATTTCGGGCAAAAACTTTAGCCACCGGCAGAAGCGAATTTGCCGATAGATATTGCATTATTTTTAGATTCATGACAGAAAACGATCTAAAAAATATCTTGTCATAAAGCGACACCGATACAAAACCAAGAAGAACAGGATGTGTTCAATTCAAAGAAAGATCGTAAAAGGCCTTCACAGACTTGGTGTTCTTCGTGGTTTTAAAACGAATCTAAAATAAGCACAAAAATTACAATTCTGATACGAATATGCCGACAGAAGCGTCAAGACCCCTGAGAATC
>JBFFCW010000282.1:0-5565 GCA_041559695.1 Desulfobacterales bacterium | reverse complement strand
CAATATTTCGTAATCAAAACTCACTTCCAGTTTGCACAAACGCTTGAAGTGAGTTTTTTTCTTTTATGCCACCTCCGGTGACTTTCGAGACGGCTGCAATTTCTAAAGTGTAAGGTCAATACACACCCACCTCAAACATTTCAACTTTAACTTTCAACCTTTATTTACCATTTACTTAATTTAATTACTGTTTTTATTAAAAATTATTATGTATGAATTACTCTGGGAGGTTATTTTATTGACATGAAATTTAGCCCGAGATAAACAAACCTATCCAAGAGATTCTTTGCGATCTAAATCTAAATTTGGTTGTTTACCGAGCAGGGCAGGTCTCAGAGGTATTGCTTATGAACGTATCGAACATCTTTAAACAGCAGGTAGCTGAAAATCCAGACGCGACAGCTATTCTATTTGAAGCGCTTCGCATTACCTATGGGGAGCTTGATCGGCTGGTTAATCGGGTTGCCGACGGACTGCTAAAATTGGGTTTGAAGCGCGGAGACGTGTTGTCCATTTTTTTACCGAGCCGTCCGGAATTGATCATCGGCTATCTGGCGGCGGTTCGGGCAGGGTTGACGGTTAATGTGCTAAACGCCATGCTCAGGGAACAGGAGGTGGCCTACATCCTGCAGGATTGTGCCACCCGGGCCGTTTTGGTGGATACGAAACGGCTGCCAATACTCGAAGCCATAAGGACAGAGATTGAGGCCCTGAGCGCGGTGGTCGTACTCGGGGAGTCGGTAAACGATCAATATTACCCGTATGAATCCGTACTGGATTCGGGTACAGACCAATTCGAACCCGTTGACTTCCAGGACGGCGATCTGTGCCATCTGATGTACACATCAGGTACGACCGGCCGGCCCAAGGGCGTTATGGCCACGCATCGAAATGTCTGGCACAACGCCACCCATTTCGGGAAAGTTCACTTCCAACCAACGGACACCATCATGGTGGCCACGCCAATCTTTCATTGCTGGGGACTGGTCAACGGAACCTTCGGGATGCTGTCCAAAGGGGGAACCATGATAACGGTGGAGCGGTTTTATCCGGATCGCGCCTTAAGCGACATTGAACGCCTTAAACCAACGATTTTTCAAGGCGTGCCGCCCATGTTCAACCTGCTGCTCAGGCAGCCGGAATTGGACAAGCGCGAGATCTCCTCGGTCGTCTTCTGTCTTTCAGCGGCCACCAAGATGCCGGAAAACCTGATTCATCAGGTAGAACAACGGCTCAACTGGCGTTATGCCGAGGCCTGGGGCCTTACCGAGGTCTCTTGCGTGGGCACGACCGCACCTTATAAAGACACCCGCATCGGTTCCTGCGGCAAGGGCATGGACGATGGCGAGATCAAGGTGGTGGATGAGCAAGGTGCTATTTTACCCGTCGGTCAACAGGGAGAATTGTGTATTCGCGGGACTTGCGTGACCAAAGGGTATCTCAACAAACCGGAAGCCACAAAAGAGGCTTTCGATGCCGAGGGCTGGTTTCATTCGGGCGACGTCGCCTACATGGACACAGCGGGCTACGCATACATTGTGGACCGCAAGAAGGATATGATCAATGTGGGCGGTGAGAAGGTGTTCCCATCAGAGGTCGAGGACATGATGTTATCCCACGCCAAGATTAAGGATCTGGTGATCGTGGGCATTCCCGACGATCTTAAAGGCGAAGCGCCCAAGGCCTTCATCGTGCTTCGAGAGGGACAGACCGCCACGGAAGAGGAAATCCGAGCATATTGTAAAGAAAAAATGGCGCCTTACAAAGTGCCGGTTGCGGTTGAATTTATCGAAGAGGTGCCGCGCGCCGCATCGGGCAAGGCCCTGAGACGGCTGCTGCGGGACAAGGAATGGGGCAAAAATACATAGAGGGAGGGAACTGCGATGAAAAAAGTATTAACCAGTCTCGAGGAGGCGGCCAGGCTTGTTCAGGACGGAGACCTGGTAACCTTCGGCGGGGCGACCTTCCACCGGGCTCCGATGGAGTTTGTGCGGGAACTGGTGCGCCAGGAGAAAAAAGAGCTGAATCTGATAGACCGCGAACCGGCCATGGACTTTGATCTGCTCATCGGTGCCGGCTGCGTTGCCAAAGTGCGCACCGGCATGCTGGCTTTTGAGGTCTTTGGGATGGCACCCAATTTTCGCAAGAAGTCGGAAAAAGGTGAAATCGTCACGAAAGAGGGGGCCTGCCAGCCGATCATTGCCGGATTTCGTGCCGCCGCGATGGGCCTGCCATCTTTACCCGTGAAAGGGATGCTGGGCTCCGATCTGCTGACGATCAGCGAGGTGGTCGGCAGCCAGACAGAGATAAAGGATCCTTTCACCGGCGAAACGATGATTGCCGTCAGGGCCATTGAACCGGATATTGCGGTTATTCACGCCCAAAAGGCGGACGAATACGGCAATATAAGGATCGAGGGGCCTTTTTATGAAGACGTCATCAAGGCCAAGGCGGCAAAAAAAGTGGTGGTAACCGTGGAAGAGCTGATTTCCAACCGGGATATCAGAAAAATGCCCGAGGCCACAACCATACCGCACTTCATTGTGGATGCCGTCGTGGAAACGCCAAAAGGCGCCTACCCGTGCTCCTGTTTTAATTATTATGATGCGGCTTACGATCACATCAAGGCATACCTCAAGGCAGCAGCTCAGGATCAATTTGACCAATATCTGGATAACAACGTCTACAGGAGGGCAATTGCATGAATGCAAGTATCGAGAAACCGGATTTGATGATCTATGCCATGGCCCTGGAGATCGAGAATTTCAACACCGTGCTTCACGGGGTTTCTTCACCCTTGCCGGTTCTGGCCATGAGCGTGGCGCGTAAAACCCACGCGCCGGATATGGCCTATATTTCAGGAGCCGAAGGGGTCGACCCCGAGCTTGACCGGATTTACCCATCTTCCTTCGATGCGCGCTTGAATCGGAATGCAGTGGCTTACTTCGGGCTGCACGAGGCATTTGACCTGGCCCAGCGGGGTGAGCTAGACGTCATGTTTTTGGGGGCGGCCCAGGTCGACCGTAATGGCAATACCAATCTCAGCCTCATCGGAGATATCGAAAATCCCAAAGTTCAACTGCCGGGCGGAGCGGCTTCGGCCTTTTTGATGCCGATCACGCCGAAGGTCGTGGTCTGGGTCACCCGGCATTCCAACAGGGTTTTTGTTGAGGAAGTGGATTTTGTGACCGGCCAAGGTTATAACCACCGTTCTGAGGAGTATAAAGCAAATGAGATTGTCGTCATATCCAATCTGGCTGTGATGAACTTTAAAAACCCGCAGCGGGCGATGCAGATTCAGCATTATCATCCGGGCCACACGATTGAGGAGATCAAGGAAAACACCGGCTTTGATCTGCAGGTGGCGCCGGATGCATCGGAAACCCCGGCTCCAACCCAGGATGTCCTCGACCTCATTGCGGAAATTGACCGGGACGGTGTACGACTCAGCGAATTCCATTAAAGCGGCAGTTTTAGTCAGGAAACAACATCCGGAACCTTCTATTTTTCCGGCTTGCGGTGGACGGCGATCATGGTAATGTCGTCAAATTGGGGCGCATTGTCAATGTGTTCGAACAGGTCGGTCTGGATTCTTTCAATCAATTCTGTCGCCGATGAGGCTCGAAGTTTCAAAAGCGCACGAAATTTTTCCTTGGAATACAGCGTTTGGCGCGGGGAAAGGGCTTCAGTCACCCCGTCGGTATAACCGATCAGAATGTCGCCCGGTTCAAGTTGCGCTCGCTGGATTTTAAATTCCGCACCGGCGAAGATGCCGACCACCGGACCTGCAGCGTTCAATGTCTCTTTAATTCCGGACCGTCCGATAATATAGAGCGGTTCGTGCCCGCCATTGATATAAGCGATTTCACCTGTAACCGGATTGAGGATCCCAAAAAAAAGAGTGGCAAACATGGTCTCACGGCCGTGTTCCTGTGAGATATAATCATTGGTCAGGGGTACGGCCTGCAGCATGCGAAATAAATCGATTTCCACGGTGCTCTTTTCCGTTGGGGCGGATTGGGCGCCTGACCACCCCTCCAGGCTGATTTGCCCGGAAAAGACCCGCATCAGGCTGCGAAACAGCGCCATGTATAAGGCGGATCCCACGCCTTTATCGCATACGTCCGCAATCACCAGCCCAATGTAATTCCCCGGCAGCATGAATGCATCATAAAAATCTCCGGAAACCTGGCGCGCCGGATAAAATGAGGTCTCGATTTCCCAACCCGGAATCTGGGGAATTTCATTTGGTAAAAAATCTCGCTGGATTTTTTTGCCTTTTTCAAGCTCTGCATTCAGTGCTTGCGAGTAGTTTTCGACTTCGGCTTTCGCTTGTTCGAGGGAATAATACGATTTTTCGAGTTTGGCATAAAGGCGCGCATTTTCCAGAGCAATCGCAATTTGCACGGCGGTCATTTCCATCAAATCGGCAATTTCCTGGCTGAAATGGCCGGTGCGCGCGTGCAACAGGGTGAGCAGGCCCAGAAGCTTTTCATCCCGCAAAATCGGCACTGCCAGTGCGGAACGGACCGAATAGGGCTGGTCCGGCAGGTCCAGCCAGCGATCGTCTGTCTGGGTATCTTCAATTAAGCCGATCTGGCGATGGCGTCTGACCCACCCGGCCAGGCCTTTGTCTAAGACCCGACCGATGAGTTGAGAGCGTTGTTCCGGTGTTGCATCGGCGCGGGTCAAAATGCTCTCGATTACCACACCATTTCGATCGAGCAGAAAAAGAGAGCCTTTTTCTGCCCCTGTTAGACCCACAAAGACTTCCAGCGTTTGCTGTAGAATTGAAATCAGTTTTTCTTCTTTAGCGCTAGATCGTGCCAGTGAAACAAAATTTTCAAGCAGTTTGCTCTGGGCTTGAAATGCTGCTTTTTCACTTTTTAATTGGGCCAGCTCTTTTTTAAGTGTCTTGAGTTCCTGCAATTTGATCTACCTCCCATTGGGCGGTTTTGATTGCGGGGCAGGGCAAATCGTCATTACGGCTATTGGGAATTGCGAAAAAAATGTTTGACTGTCGCTGTGCCGAACGGGTATAAACACATTACTTGGGTCAAAGCATACATCAGTTATCCAGACAATACAACTTTACTGTAGAAACCGATTTGCCTGCCAGGTCTCTGATTTCAAGCAGCCCTGATAATCACTTTTATACGTTTTTTATCCAAGCGGCCGCTCTTTTTTTTAAAAATCATGTCCCAAGCAGTTTCTTTTCGATTACCCAACTTTGCGGCATTCAACACAGTGAATATGATCATCAATCGTAAGCCGGGTGGTTTGGCTGAATTAAAGTCGGTGTAAATGTCCATTTGCAAAGGAGGCCTTCGATGTTTAACCAAATTCTTATGGCACTAAAATTTGGTGCGGCATCTGAGTTTGCGCTGGTCAAAGGTATTGAACTGGCCCGGGCGCATGATGCCGAACTGCATATTTTTCACGCCCTGGATTTTACATTAAACGAACTGGATGAAGACGATCCGAAGCGGGTTAAAATGGTTGAAGATGCGCATCAGCAGTATGATGCCAAAATAAAACCGTTGCTGGCAGATTTTGAAAAAGGAT
>JBFFCW010000281.1:0-5578 GCA_041559695.1 Desulfobacterales bacterium | reverse complement strand
TGGCCCAATGTTATCGATGGCTGCTGTCTCTGGCGGTTGCCGGCCTTGTAATAGGGAAAACGGATCTTATTGGTCTGCTTGTCATACAGCGCAATGTAAAGCGTGTGCGCTTTTAGCAATTCGCTGAGCGTTTCGCTCGCAAGCTCAATCATTTTTTGAAAATCCAGTTCTCCGGTCAATTCCTGCACCACATGATTGATGATGGCAAGTTCGGCGTTGCGCTGTCGTGTTTCCGCCAGCAGGTGAGTGGTTTCCTGCTCCATCTTCTTGCGTTCGGTTATGTCTGTAAGCATACCAAAGGAACCGATCATATTCCCCTCCTCGTCCAAGAGGGGCGCGGCGTTGTTCAAGCAGGGCACAGGCGTCCCATCGGGTCGCAACAATGAAATTTCATACAGGCTTTGCTTGCCCGTTTTACGTATTCGATTCTGTTCACGAACAATCTCCCTGCTTTGCTCGTCGAGGAAGTCAAAAAAATTCATGCCTACTATTTCTTCTTTCGGCAGATCCAGAATTTCACACATGGCCTCGTTTACGTCCAGAATATTGTCGTTCTTGTCATTGAGCCAGAATCCCTGGGCGGTGGTTTGCAGGATCATGCTCAGCTCCTGCTCACTTTTTCGGACGATTTCCTCGGCCTTCTTACGTTCGACGACCTCCTTTGAAAGCCGTCGGTTCCAGTAGAAAAACAGCATCACAATAATGAAACCCGGAATCAGTGCTTTCCACAAAAGCGAATAGTCGAAGCCGTGCTCATATTTGACCGAAACCCAACGGTTGAATATGCTATCCCGTTCGTTCTGGGGAATAGCCGTGAGAGCCTTCTGCAGGATACCGCCCAGAATCGGCCAGTCCTGCCGCACTGCCATGGCCTGATCGTATGCGTAAGGTGTCTCCCCGGCTACCTTGATCTGGTTCAGGCGCAGTTCGCTGATGTAATAGCTGGTGGTTACGACGTTGCCGACGAACGCGTATACTTCGCCTGCGGCCAGCATTTTGAGAGCTGACGGAATGGATTTTGCCACCACCAGCTGGATCCCGGGATGCTTGTCCCGCAGCCACTCGTGGATGGCATAGCCCTCCACCACCGCTATGCGTTTTCCCTCCAGGGCTTTCAGGTTACCGATGTAAGTGACGTTATCGCCGGCAAAGATGTTGATGGGCATGGACAGGTAGGGGGTCGTGAAATTGCAGCGGGCCTCACGCTGCGGGGTGCGCGTCAAAGAGGAGAATATGTCCAGTTCGCCGCTCTCTATAGCGGCCATTGCATGCTGCCAGGTGACATCCTTTTTGAACTGAAACTCCACCCCCAGCATTTCGGACAATCGCTTAAGATAGTCAAGCGAGATACCCTTGAATTCACCGTCCTCATCAACGAACTCCACGGGCGCCCAACGGGTATTGACCGCCACCCGGATTACGGGATGGGCCTCAAGCCATGCCCTTTCCTTCTGGGTTAGCTGGATCGTCTGGGCAGGTGTTGGAAGCTTTGTCCATTTCGCGGCGATTTCATTGATTTCAGCCTGGCCGATAGAATTGATGCCTTTGTTGAGAATGCCGACCAACTCGGGCCAGTCGTTCCGAATCGCAGTAACAGCTAATAACGGATGATCAATATCGATGAAACCCACCTTTATGCCGGTCAGTACGTGCCTGGCAATGAGGTAGTTGTCCATATTCAGCCCGACCGCGGCGCCTGCTTTGCCCTCAAGAACAAGCTTTATCGCTTCGAACGTGCTTCGGGTCTCAATGACTTTTATTTTTTCTTGAAAGGGCTTTAGAAGTGTCTCGGCTAACTTAAATCCTTTTACGAGGCTGACGGTTCTGCCTTCAAGATCCTTAAAGCTTTTGATCTCATTTGGATCATCAGCCCGCACAAAAACTGTAACATAATTGATGAAATGTGAACGGGTAGACAACCAGCTGTTGGCCTTTGCCAGAACGGGAGCACAGGCGACGATTCCGTCTATTTCCTTATTTCTGGCTCGCTGCACAATATCGGTCCAAGCACCTGTTTCTATGATAATATTCGTCCCTAATTGATGATTCAGTTGATCGAAGAAGTCGGTTAGAAATCCGGAGAGCTTTCCGTCTTCGTTGACGATAACCGCCGGCTCCCAATCTTTATGAAATCCCAACCGTATGACGGGGTGAGCCTTCAGCCATGCCCTTTCCCCCGGCGTCAGTACGATGAACGCTTGCGCGCTTTCAAACACTTCCAACCATTTCCGGTGAATGCGGCGCACTTCTTCCTGAGTGATGGATGCAAGCGCGCGGTCAAGTATCCCTGCCAGTATGGGCCAGTCCTTACGCACGCCGATTGTCAGAACAACCGGGGGCTTCATCATCCTTCCCTGCACATCCAGGTTGGCAAGCAATTCCTTCTCAATGAGATACGTCACCACTGCCCGGTTGCCAGCATAGGCGTCGGCTTCGCCTCTGGAGACCGCGTCAAGGGCTTCACTCGTAGAGCCGTATTCTTTAATTGTGATATCGGGATAGCGTTGGCGGAAGTATTTGACATTATAAAAGCCCCGTTCCAGGGCGATCGTTTTGTTTGCCAGGTCCTTTTCCGAATCGAAATACAGCCCGCCTTTGCGGCCCACAATCACGTGGGGAATCGTCAAGTAGGGTCTGGTGAAGTTGAAAAAGGGTTCGCGTTCCTTCTTCGGGGTGATGTCCATCAGGGCATCGAGTTTTTTGTTCTTCACCCTGCTGTAATTTTCCTTAAAATGCCCCGCCTCAATGGTGAGCACCCCTGCCAGCCGCTGGTTGAGCGCTTTTATGTAGTCAACGCCGATCCCATTAGGGGTGCCGGTTTCGTCCATAAAATTTATGGGCACCCAGGCATCCATGATGCCTATGGAAATCTCTGAATGCTCTGCCAGCCAGGCCTTTTCTTCAGGTGTGAGAGAAAATACAGTTTTTTCAGAGGCATAAGATTGGCTGTTTGCGAAAGCAAAACAAAGGAAAAAAAAGGGTATTAAGAAATGTTTGCGGATGATCATGATGAATCCTCCGACAGAAACTTTTTATGCATTACGCAATCAAATTTAAATTCTTTTATTGTTCCTTTTCTTAATTTTCATTCGATAATCTCGTACCTTTCACCTTGGCCCAATTGGTCCAGCAATTCATTTATTTCTTTTTTGAGTTGGATCATCTTTATTTCACGTCCGATCGCCAAATTACTGAACTGCTCCAGTTCTTCCACATTCCGCCTCAGTTCCTCTTCCATGTGCTTGCGCTCGGTAATTTCCTGGGCAAAGATGGCCACTCCGATGATAGCGCCGGTTTTATCCTGAACCGGATAATAAATATGGTGTAAAACCATTCCGTCCCGAACATCTTCAAAATCTGCCGGATGACCGGTTTGCAGCACGCTGTTAAAATAGGCTCTTCTTGATTCACGCAGATGTTGCGGTAAGAGATCAAACCGGTCGGCTCCAATGAGTTCTTCCGGTGTCTTTTGATGTCTGCGCGCGGCGGTCTGGTTTACCGCGATAATAATGCCCTCTTTATCCAGGAGGAGGAGGGATTCCTGGGTCGCATCCAGCAGCCCTCGAGCAGTTGCTCTGCTTTCTCGCAAAGCTTGCTCGGCCTCTTTGCGTTCGCTAATATCGCGAAAAACGACCACCGTGCCGGCAATGGAACCATTCTTGCGGATCGGAACGCTGGTATATTCCACATGAAAGGATGAGCCGTCTTTTCGCCACAGAACCTCGTCGTCCTGGTGACCGATAGTGCCCCGGGTCAGGCTGTGATACATCGGGCACTCCTCGACCGGATAGGGAGTGCCATCGGGCCGGGTATGGTGGATCAGCGGATGAATCTTTTGTCCGATCAACTCTTCGGCCTCGAAGCCCAGCATGGCCGATCCGGCCGGATTGATGAAGTTCACCAGGCCATCCTCTGCCACGCCAAAGATACCTTCTTGTGCGTATTCGAGCAGCAAACGACTGCGTTCCTCGGCCTGCTCGAGGCGCGCTTGATTCTCTTTCAGTTCGGCCGTTCTTTCTTCAACCCGAAGCTCCAACTCATCATATGACTTCTGCAACGCCCGGCTCGCACGGACGTCAATCAACACCGCAAACACCAACGAGCCCAGCGCCAGCAAAACCGTAATGCCTAACACGGTTAGGATTACCGCACGGGTGGTGAAATAGGGGCCAAGCGCGTCGGCTTGATCGATTTTGGTGGTCAATCCGACACCCAGCTTGTCATCCCATAACCAGGCACCATATACCGGCACACCCCGGTAATCCCGGTATCCTACCACATTTAAACCGGATTTTCCCTTTGTTGCATGCTGAGCCATAAGGGTCAGCGGCTGCTGGTATCGGGGAACTGAAGGGGAAAAGCCTTTGGTCAAATCACCGCCGGGGTCACGCACGCTGACCGATAGAATGCTCTTTTCGCCTTCACCGAGCAGTCCGGCTTTTCGCAAATCTTCATCAAAACGACTTTGGGAAAGCAGCTTGCCATAGCGGCCAAAGGCATAAGTTTCCCCGGTTTTCCCGATCCGCCCCAGTTGAATGAGTCTTGTAAAATCCCGTGACGGGTCGATCTGTCGTGCGACCGTGGCGATGATTTGGCCCTGGAGATTTTTTATCGGTGCTACAAAGAACATGGTCGGAACGGTACCCACCTTATTACCGGAAGATGAGGCCAAAACGACATCCCCCCAAATTGGCGGAACCATAACCGTCTCACCCTTAAATGCGCGGTTGAGAAGATCCAATGCCTGATTGGCGATAAGGTTTTTGCTGCCGATGTTACTGTTGCGCATGGATGCAATATTTGTAAAATCCGGGGAGATGATAAAAAATCCGGCCAGCCCTTCACGGTCCCGATGGCGCCGGAAAAAAGCACGTAATTCCAATAAAATTTTGCTTTCAAACAACGCTATTTTGTTGCGCGGCACGAGTAGCTGCTGCTCGGTCAAAGAAACCAGGCGCGGGTCCTCGGCCAGGCGGGTCAACTGAGATTTGTTGGATTCGACCCATAAGTTCAGCGACTCGCGGGTGGTATGCAAAACGATCTGCAGCGAATCCCCCACATCAGCCTGAATTTTTTCTTTGACTCGATCAAGGGCGAACCAGGCCAGGACCACCACCAGCAAAATGAAACAGGCGGCTAAAATCATTAAAATGCTTTGTTTTCGGATTGATCCGTATTGAGACGATCGGCCATCTTTTCTGAAACCCTTCAGAAGCAAGCGGGACATGATGTGCCTCCCAAATAGATTTATAGAAGATTGCGTCAGAATTTCGGTAATTGCTGCAGTTTATTTGCCTCGTCGGCAATCGCCCTGATTGACATCTCTTAAACAAAGACTGCACCGATGTGTTGCGGGGGAATCGTGTAAGTAGCGGATTTATCAATAACACCGGCCTGTGAATAGTGCAAGAACGAACTGATCTTGATCATTAACGAATAAACGACATTCTTTATTTTGAGTTTGATGAAATTGATCTCAATATTTCATTTTCATCTTTCAATTCATAATTTATTGCTTTTATGGATTACGCATTCCAATGCCAAATTAATAGATTGTCTGAGAAGTTTGGATGTCGTG
>JBFFCW010000280.1:0-5581 GCA_041559695.1 Desulfobacterales bacterium | reverse complement strand
GTGGGTGAAAAAACCAGCATGATCTATCTGGGATGCTTTGTTGTCACCTCAGCCCTGACCCACATCATGGCGCATACGGCGGTGGCAGCCACTATTTACCCCCTGCTGATATCCATATATGCGCTCTACGGGGAGGGCGATCAGAAAACCAAGTTCGGCAAGGGGCTTTTCATCGGCATGGCTTACGTGGCCGGTGCCGGCAGTATTGTCACCCTGCTGGGCGCCGCCCGCGGCGCCGTGGCCCTGGGCTTTTTCAAGGAAATTATGAATCAGGACATCACCTTTTTCCAGCTGACCTGGTACATGTTCCCCATCGGCTGGCTCATGACATTCGTGTTATGGGGCTTTTTCATGGTGTTTTTCAAACCCGAAAAAAAATCGATCCCGGGGCTCAGGGAAAAGGCCCGCCAGCTGTCCGGCGAACTGGGGCCATTGACCCGCAACGAAATCAAGGCGGCCCTTATCGTGGGCGCCTGTATTCTCGTCATGGCGGCCAAACAGTTCCTTCCCGCGCTTGCGCCCATCGACAAAACCGCCATTATTTTGGTATCGACCATCCTGTTTTTTGTCACCGGCATCATGGACATCGATGATCTTGAAGCCATCCCCTGGAATATTATTCTGCTGTTCGCCGGTGCCATGAGTATCGGCAACTGCCTGTGGCAAACCGGCGCTGCCAGCTGGATGGCGGTCAACTGGCTGGCCATGTTCCAGGAAGCCCATTGGTTCGTGTTCGTCATGAGCATCGCCTTTTTCGTCATGATCATGACCAACGTCATCATGAACGTGGCCGCCATCGCGATTTCCCTGCCGGTGGCCCTGGTCATCGCGCCCTACCTGGGCGTGGCCGGTGAGGTGATCCTGTTTGCGGCCCTGATCACCGCCGGGATGCCGTTCTTATTGCTGGTGGGTGCCGCCCCCAACGCGATTGCCTATGACTCCGGGCAGTTTACGACCGCTGAGTTTTTTCTATACGGCATCCCCGCCAGTATCATCCTGATGATCGTCACCGGATTTGCCGTCTTTGTCCTCTGGCCCATGATGGGCATGCCGGTATTGACCGGCGGATAACCTCAACCGGTCGGCGTACGCAAATCAACTTCTTTACAAATAAACAAGGAATAACAAAAACAGCCGATGGGGATTTGACTCCATCGGCTGTTTTTTTTAAGGCTGGATAATGATGGTCGGAAACAATCCTTCCAATTCACCGTCGGCATAAGGCTGAATAGTATTAAAGGAAATGTTCTGGTTCTTTTGGGCATGTCCCCTGTTCTTCTTGCCGTTAAAGAAGGCCCCATTGGCCTCGAGAATGTGATGAATGCGATCGCGGAAGGCGGAGACAAAACCGGCACCATTCCCCTCAAAAGACAAATTGCCTTGTATCAGGACATCATCGATCTTGGATAGGTCTTTGAGCGCAATGCTGTTAGTTTCAAGTTCTTGCGGGTTCGTAATCAGTCCCCAGACCAGGTGGCCGGGCGGTATGGTTAATGGTTTTTTAATATCGATGATGGTATGGGGCATAATGATGCTCTCGTCGCCGACGCTCAAGCGGCTTTTGGCCCGTCCCCGCAAAAAACTGTTGAATCCGACGAATATGTTTTTCCCCAGGTCGGCCTCAATGATTTTAGTCCCATGGGCGGTTACATTGTAACCTTCCAGATGAGAATTGATAATATAGCAATTTTCCTGGGCATTGGCGCCTTTGCCGAGCCAAGCATTTTGAAGGTAGGCACGCTGGGCAACCAGAACATTTTCGCTGATGTAGATTTTGGGTCTGATTACCGCAAATCGATCCAGCGAAGCGTTGGGGGGAACCAAAACAGGCGAATCCAGGTTGACAACATCAAAAACACGCCGGAACTCTTCTTTACGCTCTTCCACAAAATCAAATAACAAGCCCTGCGGAGACCTGTTGGCTCCAAAATTGATGTAAGGATTCAAATTGCGGAGCGTGTGGCGGTATAGAAAATTGAACTCACCGGGGTCACGAACCCAGACGGTTCCTGGGCCGACATTAAGGTGGCCAATCTCGCCGGCCTGAACGTATGAAAACGTTCCGATCACACAATCCCGCATGGTTGTCAGGTCGACAGTAGCAAACGGCCCCAAAAAACACCCGTCGCACGGGGAGCCGTGGATATTGGCGTAATGCGTGGAAACCGTATCTCTGATAAAAAATTTCTCAAGGGTTTCCGGGTCATGTGAAAAATTGTGCACCAGCGTTTTGACAAGAAAGCTGTCTTCGATGTCGATGCCTTCATCTCTGGTTATCGGGATTTCAAACTTTTGATAATGAAAGACATCACCGCGGTGCTTGAGTTCGTCGCCCCGTATATCGCTTTTATAAAGGATGGAGTTGGTTGTCCGGCATTTTCCAAGAAAATAGCTGCCGGCCAGACTGGAATGCCTGAATTGAAAGTCAAGCGGGTGATTGGGGGTAATGCCGTAAAATGCATAGAATTTGGTCATCTGGTTCAAAGAAACCAGCTTTTTGATAAAAGGGCTTACGTCATAATCAAGTTCCCGCAGGTTGATGTTGACTCTCTGAACAATCCGGTCCAGGAGCTTTGTCAGCTCTTTCATAAGGCATGCCTCTTATTAATTGATTTCACATTCTTTCATCATGTGGAATATCGCCGCGAAAGCGTCCGTCAGGCGCAATATCCCTATAATTTCCTTATCGCGGGTTACCAGCAGTGATATGTGATGCCCCATGACCAGTTGCATAACCGCCATTTCAAGGGAGGCTTCCCGGTCAATAAACTCGCCCTCGGAGAGGGTCTGCATGAAATCCTCCACTTTTAATTTGGACGCTTTGCTGCAGAGGTCCTTCAAGGGTGTTGCCTTCAAGATCCACTGCGTTCGCAAATTGTGGACGAAATTAGAGCTGAAACCGAATTGGCCGAGTTCTGCAATTTCGCCCGGATCCTCATCTTTCGGTTCAAGGGCGCGCAGCACATCCAATTGACCCAATTTGCCGATAACCCGCTGATCTTTATCCAGAATTAAGACGCCGCGGTGCTTGTATTTGGTGTGGTCGAACTCCTCCTGGGCTTTTTCCAGGGCCAGGACCGCATCAAACAGCGTTGAACCCTCTGGAACCGTCGCATATTCCGATAGCGGCACCATTAATTCCTTAACGGTATAATCGCTCACCGAGGACCTCCTGTCTATTATCAATAAATATAAGTGGTTTATAGCCCAATGAATAAATTTAATTTAAGATCCGATGAAACTCAAGTCATTTTTTATAATTAAAGCAGCAGGTCGGCCGTCGGACAATTCGGGCAGAAGACAGATAAGATAGGAAAATTTATTAATTGATTAAATTTTGGCATCTGTGATAAACGTGGCACCTGGCTAAACATACTTGGCAATCGGTTTTAATGTTGAAATAGCGGAAGAATGATTTTAAAAACACAGACAAGCAGTTAGCCCATAATTAAAAAGGAGTGAATTTCAATGAGCATCGCAAACGTATTGTTGGTAGACGATGAATCCGAATTCGTTGAAACATTCAGTGAGCGTCTGGAGTTGCGGGATCTTAAAATTTCCAAAGCGTTCAACGGGGAAGAAGCCCTGCAGGTACTTGAGAAAAATCATGATATCGAAATCGTTATTCTGGATGTAAAGATGCCGGGGATGGATGGAATAGAGACTCTGGCAGAGATCAAAAAAAAATTTCCGCTGGTGGAGGTCATCATGCTTTCGGGTCATTCGACAGTCGAATCGGCCATTGAGGGCATGAAAAAAGGTGCCTTTGATTATTTGATGAAACCCTGTGACATGGATCAGATTATCGCAAAGGTCGGCGAAGCGGCGGCTAAAAAACGGCGGCATGAAGAAAAAATAATCCAGGCCCGCATCAAAGAAATCACATCCAGGCACATATAAAGGCATTCGTGCATAACGTTAGATTGTCGGCCGCCGTATATTCGCGAATCCCTATATTTTTCTTGACAGGTCGGTAGCATCAAATATATCTATTTTTATCATATAGCCCGATTTAAAAAATAAATTTAATTCAGCAAACATAAAACAAGGAGGGCGTATTATGAAAAAGTCAGGATTGTTTTTGGTATGCGGCTTGATTTCCGTATTTCTGCTGGTCGGAATTGCCGCAGCAAAAGAAAGAGTGGTGGTTTACACCTCACTGGAAAATGAAGAGATCGTCGAATATCTGAAGGTCGCCAAAAAAGAGCTGGCCGATCTTGATATTCAGGCCATCCGACTCTCCACCGGCGAACTGGGTGCCCGTATGCTGGCAGAAAAAGACAACCCGCAGGCCGACTGCATCTGGGGATGGGCGGTCACCAACATGTCGGAATTTGTTCCCAAGGGCATGCTGGCAACCTATAAGCCCAAGGGCTGGGATAAGATCCCGGCAAACTTCAAGGACCCAAAAGGATACTGGACGGCCATCGATTTATATGCAGCCGCGCTGGTTCCCAACACCAAGGTCCTGGCGCAAAAAAATATGCCGATGCCCAAAGGATGGAATGATCTTTTGAATCCGGTCTACAAAGGCGCCCTGATCATGCCGAACCCGGCCAGCTCCGGCACCGGGTTTTTGCAGGTGGCCAGCCTGCTGGTCCTGCTCGATCCGGATTACAAGAACAAGCCCGTCGAACAGAACAAAGCCTGGGAATTTCTCAAAGCACTGGACAAAAACATGGGCCAGTACATCAAGAGCGGATCCAAGCCGGCCAAACTGACCGCTGCCGGAGAATATGCAGTGGGCGCTTCTTTTGCTTTTGTCTATTCTTCATTGAAAAAGAAAGGCTTTCCGGTTGCGCTGGTCATGCCGCAAGAGGGTGCCGGATTTGAGCTCGAAGCCAATGCATTGTTAAAAGGCGCCAAGAATGAAGCCGCTGCCAAAAAATTCTTGGACTGGGCCATCAGCAAACAGGCCATGGAAGAATATGCCAAATTCAAGCTGGGGGTGACCTATCCGGGCGTTTCCGGGCCCAAAGATTTGCCTGCCCTGCAAACAATTAAGCTGGCCCCCATGGATTTTCCATGGCAATCCGAAAATCGCGCCAAAATCCTGGAAGTCTGGCAAAACCATTTCCTGAGATAAGCAGGCATTGAATGACCCTTTTAAAAACTTCATAAATCCTCCCCGGAGGATTTATGAAGTTTTGTCTTTAAACGGACCTCATTATGGAAACCACCTCCAAAGAGCTTATTTTAAAAAGCATCAACAAACAATTCGGCGAACTGGTGGCCGTCAAAGATGTTGACCTGGTAATCGCGCCCGCTGAATTTGTCTGCTTTTTAGGCCCCAGCGGGTGCGGTAAAACCACCCTTTTGAGAATCATTACCGGATTCGAACAGCAGACCAGCGGTGATGTGATTTATGATGGTAAAGTCATCAATGACGTCATTCCGCAGAAACGGGATTTCGGGATCGTGTTTCAGTCTTATGCCCTGTTTCCCAATATGACCGTGCACCAGAATGTCGCTTTCGGATTAAAAATGCGAAAAATGCCACCAAAGTTAATCGATGAACGCGTCAGCGAAATCCTTAAGCTGGTGGGCCTTGCTGACTGGGAGCGCCATTATCCTTCACAGT
>JBFFCW010000279.1:0-5600 GCA_041559695.1 Desulfobacterales bacterium | reverse complement strand
TGCTGCTGGATAATGTCGATCACCTGATGCACATCGACCGTAAACCAGCCCTTCATGCGACGCAACAATTCCTCACCTTGAAACGGCCGCTCGATCACCAGATCGACTTTCCGCTGTTTTGCTTCCCAGCCAAGAACAGCGAGCTGTTTCAATACCGGCCGTACCGGATCATGGACCGCCGCGCATTTAAACCACAACATCGCTCTTTCCACGATTCCTCCTTGTTGACATATGCCGAAATTTAAGCAAAATATAATCATCCCCGGCAGCTGTCAATACTTTGAAGTGGTTATTTATTATCTGTCATTTGCTATTCGTCGAGGAAGCCGCTTCGAATAACCAATAACCAGAAGTCATTTCAAAAATGCATTTAACACCCAATGGTAATATTCTAAATCCTTAAAAAGTGCTAATAACAAGAAATGCTCTAAAATTAAAAATGAGCTAAAATACCTAAAGTTATGGTTTCGCTGCACTCCATCTTTTATAAATATGATAGAATTCTTCAACTTCAGGCATTTTAGCTCATTTTAGTCATTTTAGGCACTTCTAATTTGAGAGCACCTTTGGAACTTTTCTTATCTGTCTTTGAAGTTGAACTGCTAATTTTGAGATAGCTTACAGTAACCCGTAACGAATAACTTTTTAGGGAGACGTTATGAATGTGTTTTCCGCCATGACAAACCGTCAAAGTGCCCGGGCATACCTCCCGAAGCCAGTCGCGCGCGCCGATATCGAAGACCTTTTAAAATATGCCGGCATGGCGCCCTCCGCCATCAACTTGCAGCCCTGGGAATATGTGATTGTTTACGGAGAAGAAAAGGATCGCCTGGTGCAGCAGGTGAAGCGCGCCCATGCCGAACGCAATATCTCATGCGGCCCCGGAACCGAAAACCCGTTGCCGGATACATTTAAAAACCGCAGTCGCCGCGCTTCACAGGCCATGGCGCCTAAAGTGGCGGAGATGGGTCTCAAGTTTAATCAGTTTGTCGAAGAGGGCAGCTGTTCGTTTTACGGAGCACCCGTAGCGATTATCGTTACCCTGGACCGTCTGTTTCCAAAAATTCGCTATCTGGACGTGGGCCTGAGCGTATCCTACTTGCTGCTGGCCGCACAGGCCAAAGGCCTGGCGACCTGCCCGATCGGCCTGGTCACTGCCTATGGAGATGAAATCGCAGGCGCCCTTGACATTTCCGCTGATAAAGAAATCGTATTGGGCATCGCCCTCGGATATGCCGACACCCAATCGCCCATCAACTGCTTTAAAACCGAGCGCGAAAACCTGGATGCTTTCCGCTCCTGGTATGAATAAACCGGTTTTGGATCTGCACAATCAATCTTAACTTTCGGAAAAATAGTCGATTTAATCTCAATTAAAAGCGTCGCAGCTTGGAGTTAAGGTGTCAGGTGCCAGCAAACAGATAACAGTATGAAAAATCTAATAATTCTTAACGTCATCCGATTCGTAATCCTGACACCTGAACACTGACGCCTGACACCTACTGGTTCCTGAAAACTGAAACCGGGCGGACCGCAAAGCGGTTTTTAGAACTCAGACTTGTAAAACAGCAGATAAGGTAAAAATGAAGATAGCGCTGATTGCCAACTCACGCTCAAAAGAAGTCAAAAATCAAAATTTAAGCCCTGATCTGGCAACCAAATTATCAGAGCGCAATATCCGATTTGATCTGTTCGCCACCCAATACCACGGGCACGCCTTTGAGATGATCCGGCAGATCTCCATCGGTGAATATGACGCCATTGTCGCCATGGGCGGAGATGGCACCAATTATCAGGTGCTCAACGGTCTGTTAAAATACCACGGGGACAGGCAATTGCCGCCGCTGGGCATCCTGCCGGTGGGTCGTGGAAACTCTTTTGCCAGGGATTTGCAAATTTTCAGCATTGAAGACGGGCTTGCCGCCCTGGACCGTCAGGTGACCCGCACAGTTGATGTGTGCCGCTTTTCACAAAACGATGCTGCCCATTACTTCGTTAATCTGATGGGGTTCGGATTCGTTACGGATGTGGCTAAAACCGCCGCCCGATTTAGATGGACCGCTGATTTCAGCTATGTGATCGGCGTATTTCATCGTCTGCTGGGATTAAATTTTCATGAAATGGTGTTAGAAATTGATGGGAATGTCATCAGCGCTAAAAACTGTTTCGTGGAAATCTGTAATTCCAGATATACCGGCGGCAACATGTTGATGGCACCCGAAGCGCAGATCGATGACGGGCTGTTCGATGCGGTCGTGCTCGCACCTCTGAGCCGCCTGAGCCTGATTTCAACATTTCCTAAACTATTTAAAGGCACGCATTCAGAAAATCCGGCAGTCCAATTTATCCAGGCAAAATCGGCCAGTGTGCACACGCAACCACAAAAAAATTTACTGCCGGACGGGGAAATCTTTGGAACCACACCCACCGAAATCAATATTTTGCCGGGCCTGGTCAGGTATTTTTCATAAGGCCCGTCCTTGCGTCCTGCCTCGAAAGGGCAAGGCGGGTCTTGACCTTACCGTTCCCATTCATTGGTTTCTAACATTGCCGCATCCGGATGCACCGTGGATTCGGACAAATCCAGACCGCTCAGGAAAAGGATATGGTCAACGTCGATACCCTAGCCCGTCAGATCATCAACAACTGCGATCTTAGTGATGCCCGGCATGCCGGGCTGTATTCCACCTGCGGTCTGGCCCTGCGACTGCGGGATCTGTATAAATGGGAACACCGCTTGAATCCCTGGGAAGAAAAAGATTCATCTGAAATTTTGGATTGGATTGGTGCAAAAGAAGAGCTTTGGGAAAAACTGGCAGATGCAAAATATACGGAGCTTTCGATCCAGGACAAACGCTACGATCCGTTTGACACAGCCGGAATCAATGCGGCATTGGAGCCCGATGGCCTTTTCTACGGGGCCGGGTATGCCTTCCGTTTAAAACCGACTTTTTTCCTGGCTGAGATCGATAATACAGCGCAGCGCAATGGTTACACCGTTTATACCCTCGGGCGCGAAATGGCCCGTGACCTGCTTACCCTGCCGGCGCTCTCGCAGGACCGATCGATTCTGCTGCGAACCGATTCCGCCAGGCTGTATTTGTGGGATCAGATGGCCTACATAAAAAAATCAGGCCGCCCGGCACTGCAATTTGCCCTTGAACACTGCGGGCTGAAAAACCAACACCCTGAAGTCTTGCAGCAGCATCTGCCCCAAATTCTGGCAGTTCAAACAGACAACTACCTATATCACGAGATCGGAGAACTCACGGATGCGACGTTTCACCCGACCATCTGGCGTGAATTAATTGCCACCTTTCCGCATTCACCCGTAGAACTCCTCGCCAGAGGTCTCAAAGATCTGCTGGCGGACACCAGTCAAAACGGAACACTGCCGTATCTGATCAAAAACCGCAAAACGGCCGGCCTGGGATTGTATACCGCTTTTTTGGATGGAATGCCAAAGGCGCTCTTCCCCGAATTGAGAGACGCGTTTAATCGCTTTACCAAAACCCGCAATTGGCGTATTATTAGAGAGGCGGCTGCCGCAGGCTATCGCCGTGCCAAAAATTATACCGCTGAAATGGTTCACCTTTTTCAGACGGCTAGGAAAAAGCAACAGCTGCAGTGGGCCAAAGATGAAATCGAGAAACGCCTGCTGGATAAAATCAAAAGAAACAATATTTCAGGCTCATAAATCCGGGAGAAATTGAATGAATTACGATGCTGAATTCTGCCAGCAGATCCGAGTAAGCGAAGACACCAAACGTCAGTGTCTGGGACTGGTTTCTGAAATCCTATTTCTGGCCACCAAGGCGCGCAATTACGGTCTGCTGTCATTGGGCAAAGAAGCTGAAGAAAGCGCTTCATTTCTGCTGCGCAAAGGACTTCAGCTGGCAATGGACGGGGTCAAAAGCCATACGGCCAGAACCATACTGGAACTTTATATCTTTACCGAGGATTACACGGGCAAAGATCTACTGGAACGCTGCCTTATCTTAGAAGGGGTTATGGGAATCCTGGAAGGCGCGCATCCGAAACTTCTTAGAGAAATTCTGCTCTCATTCCTCGGTTAATCCGGACACAAATTGTAAAAAGAAGAATTTGAAACCAGGGAAAGGGAAAAACTGGAATCATATCTGAAAAATATTGAAGAACACCCGGCCGCATCGAGTTCATCCGCCAAACTGGGCAATGTTATCGCCAACCTCAATGGCAAGGCCATTAAACAATTTTTGCAGGTCATCAATATCGATGACCTGGCAAAGGCCATAAAAGATATGAACGGCAAGGTGCAAATCAAAGTGTTCAAACATCTGCCGGAAAGAGGCGCATCTCTGCTGCTGGAATCCGTTGAAAAGATGGATTCGATTGCGCCGCATGAAACCCTGGAGGCCCAGAATAAAGTCGTGGCAATCATATCTGAAATGAGAGATCAGGGACGGATCGGATGAGATATTACGTTTATTTTGATGCATACGGGCACGCCCGCCACGCCATCAGCGAAAAGGAATTGACGGATCACTATCAAAACGATGTGGACAGGTTTTGGGAAGCCATGTGCCGCCGGGGGCCGGATGCCGATAAGGGGCACATAACCGGCCACGTGGGTACCCTCAGTTTTCAGAATGAAAAAGAGCTAACGGATTATCTCGAATCATTGGGAGATGAAATAAGCGGCTTTTATAAGGCGGATTCCGATAGCCGGCCGTATAATTTTTAGGCACTATTCCAATCCTACTGGCCGGCGAAAACTTTCTGCAGCAAATCGGTTACGCGGGCTGCCGGTTGAGTACGGATTTGTTTTTCCTGCTCGGCCAGCATTTTAAAAAGCCCCTGCAGGGCACCATCGGTTACATACTGATCCAGATCAAAACTCAAGCTTTTGCCGAACGGCATGCTTTCCGCTTTGGCATTCAAATCCTGGAACGACCGCGTAACCCCGACCTCCCCCATCGAATCTTTAACAATGGGTTTAAAAAGCTCCTGGAGCCGGCCTGATGTTTTATCCTCAAAGTAAAGGGTGGCCTCATTATCCCGTCCGTTGAGAATTTTGCCGGCATCCTCAAAGCTCATCTGGGTGATGGCATCCTGGAAAATCGATTTTGCCTCGGGAGCCGCCCGTTCGGCCGCGCGGTTCATACTCAGTTCGAACGCATCCACTTTTTGCCCGTAGCCGGCCGCCCTTAATAATTTTTCAACTTTCTGTACGGATTCAGGAAGCGGAATTTTAATATCCCGATTTCCATAATATCCATCCGCCTGGGACACCAGGGCCACGGCTTTTTCCGTTCCGACCTCGAGGGCTTCCTTCAGCCCTGCGATGATTTCATCATTCGTAAGCGCTTTGGAACCCCCCAAAGCCTCCTGGGCGCCCTTGACAATGTCCGTTAACCCGGCTGAAAATCCCGGATGAACACCGGAGGTCAAAAAAACAGCCAGTATCAAAGCAATTAAAAAACGATACGTTTTCATCATATGCTCCGTTTCTAAAATCAGCAGCTGATATGGAATCCCGCAGCCACTTTCCGGCCCCGCAGAAGCAGTCCGTTAAACACGTCAACGGCTTCTGACGTCTTCTTTTCGATTAATTCGATATG
>JBFFCW010000278.1:0-5614 GCA_041559695.1 Desulfobacterales bacterium | reverse complement strand
CGGCTGCCTCCAGCTGTTCCTTTTGCTTAAAAGCCTCATCCCTGACATCATTTTCCTGTGCCTGTATCTGATTGGTTAAATCCTCAAATTGGCTTTCGGCTTCGACGATATCTTTCTGGACATTTTCAACATAGGTTTCTCTTTCATTCATTACCTTGCGCAGCGGCCGGAACATGATCCGGTTGATAATGAACAGAAAAATCAAAAAAGAAATGACCTGAAAGATTAACGTTTCATTGATGCTGATGAGCGCAACGTTGCTGATAATTTCCATTGCCAGTCTTCCAATCGGCTGCTGCCGGTCGTTTTAGAAATGTTTAATCCAGCGCCCGGCGGTTTCATCCCCGGGCGTTTGGTTTTAGACGACAAACAGAAGCAACAGAGCAACAACCAAGGAATAGATCCCCGTTGACTCGGAAACTGCCTGACCCACAAGCATGGTTCGGGTCAACAGGCCGGCTTCCTTGGGGTTTTTGCCGATGGCCTCACATGCTTTGGCTGCAACCATCCCTTCGCCGACACCGGGACCGATGGCACCTAGTCCCATTGCCAGGCCCGCTCCGATAAATCCTGCTGCTTTTACAATTTCTGCACCTTCGATTGCCATTTTTACCTCCTTATGTGAAATGCCTTGTTATTTTCTAAATGTATTGGATCCATACCTTTAAACAACAAATATCAACACCAAGCTCACAACCATGGCGTAAATGGCGGTTGACTGTGAAACCGCCTGTCCGACCAGCATGATCCGCATGAGGTCGTTTGCATGTTCGACATTTCTGGCCACCCACCGGACCGCGCCTTCGGCTGTCATTCCATTGCCGATTCCGGGCCCGATTCCGCCAAACCCCATGCACAGACCGGCGCCTAAAAGCGCCATGGGGGTTGCCAGCACGCTGGATGCCGGAAAAGATTTAAACATCAGAATAAAACTGACTAACAATCCAAAAATCGCCGGCGTTTGGGCCACCGCCTGGCCCACCAGCATGATGGTGGTTACGCTGGCGGCCGACTGGGGTGTCCGGGCGATACCCTCGCAGCTGGCGCCGGCTGCCAGTCCGCCGCCGTAACCGGATCCGATAGCGGCAAGCCCCATACTCAGGCCGGCTCCCACAAAAGCAGCCCAGGTGGGGGTTAAAGGCACATTGCCGAAATCGATGAAAATTAACATCAGGGCCACAACCATCGAAAAAATCGCCGGTGTTTGACAGACGGCGGACCCGATGAGCATGTTGGTGGTTAATTGCGAACCGGCGGCCGGCTGCCGCGAAATTCCATAACAGGCCTCACCGCCCGGATATCCGGAACCGATGCCGGACCCGATGGCACCGAAGCCCATGCTGAAACCGGCGCCTAAAAACGCGGCGGCCTTTAACATACTACTGGTGCCGGTATTCATAAACAGCAGCAAAATGGCAATGACGAGGGCAAAAATCGAGGCCGACTCGGCGACTGCCTGTCCCACCAGCATGTTTTTAAAAATATCGCCTGAAATCTCGGGATTCCTTGAGACCGCGAGATTAGCTCTGGCGGCGGTATACCCCTCGCCAATGGCGGCGCCAACGGCGCCGAGGCCCATGGCAATGCCGCCGCCGGTATAGGCGGCTATTTTAACAGCGGTTTCAACTTCAAATCCCATCTGTCACTTCACCTGAACTGAGATATAAACGATCGTGAGCATGGTAAAAACGAATGCCTGTATGGTACCCACAAAAAGGCCGAAAAAACCGTATAACAAAGGCGGCAGCACAAGGCTGTAAATTAGATGAGAAATGACCAGAATAATAATCGATCCGCCCATGATGTTTCCGAATAAACGAAAGGAAATGGACACAATTTTGGCCAGTTCGCCGATGACATTCAGGGGCATCATAAAAAAGATCGGCTGAAAATATTCTTTGATATAGGCCTTGAATCCTTTGGATTTAATACCGGCGTAATGGGCGATAAAAAACCCCATAATACCCAGGCCGAAGGTGGTGTTTAGATCCTTGGTCGGCTCTTCGAGGTGCGGGATGATGCCCAGCCAGTTGGAAAGCAGCAAAAACATGAACAGGGCACAGATGAGGGGGGCATAGGTTTTGGCCAGCTCTTTGCCGAGTGCGTCCTCCGTGAGGTCGTATAAAAGGGATACAATCAGCTCCCCCAGGGCCTGCAAGGGTCGGGGAAGTATTTTTCTTTTGTAACTGGCAAACAGCCCGAGCACGATCAACAGGGCAAAGACGATCCACGTCATGACGATCACTTCAAGATTAAGAGTGATGTTGTGCCCGAAGACCGGAATGATGAGTTGATGTAATCTCCCAAGCTCGCCCATAAAAATATCCGCTTAAACCTGTTTTTTCCGCCTGGCGGGAATAAGGGTTAATACGCGTTCGGCCAGAATAACCAGCTGAATCATAAAAATGCCCAGGATGGTTGCGGCCAGATTAAATTGTTCGTACTTGACGGCTGCGATCAGCGGGATCGCCAGCAAAAGGTATCTGATAATGATGGAGCCCATGGAAATCGAAAAGGTTTTGGACTTTGACCGGCCAAAATTCAGCGCTATGGATTTTCCCATTAAAATAAAATTGAGCACACTGAAAATTGCGCCCAGGATCAACCCTTTGCCCAGCGGTTTATGCCCCATCAGGATAAATATAAGCGCGACACCGATGGAAAAGGTTAATGCCACTGAGCTGTATTTTTTTTGAACCTGCTTAACGGCTTCCATTTGATGGGTCTTTTTTGTTTTCCGGCGGAGTTTTAAGGGTTTCCGAAATTTGCCGGTAGACGGTGACGGCCCCACCGACGATGCCTAAGATAGTAAAAAGGGTGACAAATATTCCTCGGGTTCCCAACCATTTATCCAGGTACAATCCGATAAAAAAGCAAAAAACGATACAACCGGCCATTGTTAGGCCGATTTGCATGACGATGGTAAGGTTTTCGGCCCAGGCTCGATTTTTTTTATAATTAAAAACCATAAGTATTCATTAGACCAAAGAACCAGTTTAAAACGTATTCGATTAGCATAGCAACAAAATCTTTGCAAGCGAATTTACACGGAAGGGAGGGCACCTAACCAACCTTGACAGCGGCAGGTGTGTTCCTATAATCATTGTGTAATCTATCTGACGAATTCCATCCGATGATCAATGCCTAACTTAACCTGTTTTGCCTTTGAATCCGAATCCCTTAACATTTAAGGAGGGCATTTATAATGGGAACGATCCTCAAATATTTGACTGCATTCCTTGGCGTACTGCTGGTATCCGCTGGCCTTGCCTGGGCTGATTCTCAACCGCCGGCCGTGGGCGGTAAGTTGCCCGAATTTACGCTTCCCGTACCCAAAAGCGATGAACACCAGAAATATTTAGGCCTGGCAGGGAAAGGATCTTTCAAAATTTCTGAGATTAGTGCCGACGTTGTCATCATCGATATATTCAGTATGTACTGACCTTACTGTCAGAGGGGGGCTCCTTCTGTCAACGAGATGTACCGTATCATCCAAAGCGATAAACGACTTAAAGAAAGAGTCAAGCTGGTGGGCATCGGTGTCGGAAATTCGGCCTTCGAAGTCGGCTATTTTCAGAAGACCTATAATATACCGTTTCCCCTTTTTCCGGACGGCGATTTTTCAATCCACCAGAAGATCGGCGAAGTTCGAACGCCTTTTTTTATTTGTATCCGCATAAAGAAAGATGGCAGCCATGAAGTTTTTTATTCCAGAGTCGGCGGCGCCAAAGACGCCGATCAACTCCTCAAAAAACTTCTTCAGGATTCGGGGTTGCTGTAAGGAGATGGTCCGTATGAAAAAATTTCTAATTATCAATATCGTACCCGGTCTGATCTTACTGTTATGGGTTGCAACTGCTTTTGGAGTGTCAGAAGCGTTTAAGGATAATATCTATAATCCGGGACAACTCAAGCCGGTTGATAGCACCTTAAAAGTCAAAATTGGCGAACCGGCACCGGACTTTACACTGCCGTCGGTGTCCGGAGAAAAAATTTCTCTCAGCCGGTACCGGGGCAAAAAGCATGTGGTCATTTCGTTTGTCCCCGCAGCCTGGACCCCGGTGTGTTCCGATCAGTGGCCGGGCTATAATATTGTCAAAGAAATCTTTGATGCAAACGAAGCCGTGCTACTGGGCATCACGGTCGATAACATACCGACGCTGTATGCCTGGACCAATCAGATGGGGGACTTGTGGTTTCCGGTGCTTTCAGATTTCTGGCCCCACGGCGCGGTGGCCGAAAAATACGGTGTGTTGCGGTCCAGCGGCGTTAGCGAGCGGGCATTGATATTCATTGATAAAAATGGAATCATTCAGGATATTCAGGTTTCGGATATCAATGTCAGACCCGATCTGGCACAGTGTGCGACCACTCTTGAAAAAATGAATAAAAAATAATGGAAGTGGTTTCAAAACCTCAGATCAGGTTTCCCGCTTGAACGCGGGATTACACGTGCTGATTTTAATAAATTAATGTGCGCATCAAAGCCCCGCCAAGCGGTATTACATGTCTGATCTTAAAATAAATAATGTATGCATCAAGGCTTACCACGGATTGAAAACGGAGCGTACACGTAAGTGCGTGAGTATTTCAATCGGCGGGGCAACGCAGCCATTGGGCCCCAGATGGGGTTTTGAAACCACTTCTAAGCTGCCTCCCACAGGATAACTTTGATGGATCTGATTCGGCGTACGCTCATATCCCCAGCAATCCTGCTTTTAATGGTTTTCTTCATCATGAATACGGATGCGAGTGCCGCAGTCACCATTCAAAGGATTTCGGAATCGGCGCTTGATGAGTTAATCAATACCCGTAACAATAAGATCGTGATCACTTTTATGGCGGCCTGGTGTGGACCCTGCATTGACGAGTTGCCCGTCTTAAACAAATTATACCAAAAGTATCAAGCCCAGGACCTAAAATTGATCGGTATCAGCATCGATCTGGCAGGGCCCCGGGCCATGCAGCCGATTATTGATAAATTGAAGGTCGGTTTCCCGGTCTACTGGTATGGTGAATCCGCCGTTCAGAAATTCTCGTTATTTGCCATACCGATGATTTTTTGGGTGAAAGACGGCCGGATTGTCGAAAAAATGCCGGGCAGGCGATCCGGTAAGGAGCTGGACAAAAAGATTCGGAAATTTTTGGCGGAATAGCCGTTTCGGAACCCGAAACATTGCCAATCAAGACGAATCGGCTACTTTCCTTTAAGGACCTCCTTGCGGTTAAGCGCATTCTCCACAGCACCCAAAACCTGATCCTCCGTATAAAAGTCGCTTTTAAAGACCGGATTGCCGTCCGGCGCAAAGATAACCAGCAGGGGCACGGTCAGACTGCCGACCGCCTTAAGTTTGGCTTTTCCGGCGGGGTTGCTGCCGGTGATGTCGACTTTCATCGCAACGATATGTTCCTGTGCCAGAAGATTGATAATCCGTTGATCATGCAGAACACTTTCCTCGAGCACCTTGCAGTTTAAGCACCATTCGGCCGTAAAATCCATTACAACCGTTTTTCGTTGCGCGATGGCCGCCTCAAAGCGCTCGGGCGTGTAATACGTCCATTTAATCGGTCCTTCGTCCGAGAAACGCAATGCACCCCAGATCGGCAGCACCAT
>JBFFCW010000277.1:0-5625 GCA_041559695.1 Desulfobacterales bacterium | reverse complement strand
GTCAGTTCCTCGATGAACTCGCTGAGGTTCCCGGCCAGAACATCATCCAGTTTATAAAGGGTCAGACCGATGCGGTGGTCGGTCACCCGGCCCTGGGGGAAATTATAGGTTCGGATGCGACCGCTGCGATCTCCGCTGCCCACCTGGCTTTTGCGTTCTTCGGACCGTTTTTCGTTTTGTTCCTGGGTAATTTGATCCAGCAACCGCGCCCGTAAGACTTTTAAAGCCTTGTTTTTATTTTTTAATTGCGACTTTTCATCCTGGCAGGTGACGACCAGCCCCGTCGGCAGATGGGTAATGCGAACAGCCGAATCGGTCGTATTCACACTCTGACCGCCGGGCCCCGTCGAACGATAGACGTCAATTTTCAGGTCGGAAGGGTCAATTTTTACATCGACTTCTTCGGCCTCCGGCAAAACGGCAACGGTAACCGCAGAGGTATGAACTCGCCCCTGGGCTTCGGTGGTCGGAACCCGCTGAACCCGATGAATACCGCTCTCGTATTTAAATTGGCTATAAGCACCTTTGCCATGGACCAGGGCGATAATTTCTTTAAACCCCCCGACACCGGTAAGGTGCTGCGCCATCACTTCCACCTGCCATTTGCGGGTTTCCGCATAGCGCGTGTACATTCTGAAAAGATCGCCGGCAAACAGAGCTGCTTCTTCGCCGCCGGTGCCGGCCCGGATTTCAACAATCACATTTTTATCGTCATTGGGGTCCCTGGGCAAAAGCAGCTTTTTAAGATCCTCTTCAAACCGATTTTTATTCTGATTCAGAGCGCTGAGCTCTTCCCGGGCCAAATTTTTTATTTCAGGATCAGAATCCTGCAGTAGTTCCGTGCTGTCTTCAATACCTTGAAGGACCTTTTGATATTCCTTGAAGGCCGATACAATTTTATTCAGCTCGGCGTGTTTACGGATAAGCTTCTGATACGCCTGACGATCATTGACAATTTCCGGGTCGCTTAGCTGCTTCTCGATCTCTAAAAACCGTTCTTCAACCCCTTTTAATTTTTCGAACATTTTTACGACACCCTAAAAAATTTAAGTATTCCTAAACGTTATGCCAACCGGCGAAAGTAAAAGGGAGTGATGAATGCAACTGGCTATATCCTGAAAATTAACCAGGCTACTTCCGGGATCAGCAGATTGTATTTGAGGGAGACGGCCTCTGGATGATTCTGGTAGAATCCTTGTAAGGCCAGAATTGCCTTTATGCGGTTAAGCCCCCGGCCACGGGTTTTTCGGTATCGATAAGCTCAGCCGCATCATTGCAACATGGCGGGGGTGCTAGTTCGGTTTTTCTTTTTTTTGCTGAAATTTTTCATATTTTTGGCGGAAGCGTTCGATGCGGCCGGCGGTATCTACCAGCTTTTGCTTGCCGGTAAAAAACGGATGGCATTTTGAGCAAATTTCAACCCGGATATCCGCTCGGGTGGATCCGACCTCCAAGACGTTACCACAGGCACACCGAATGGTAGTTTCCTGATACTCTGGATGAATGTCAGTTTTCATTTTATTTCAACCCCCTGATATAACTTGTATTTCGTTTTTTGATGTTTGGTGTTTAGCATTCTCATAAACCGATGTAGCGCCATATACGAAACACGAAACACCAAAAACTAAACACTAAATCTTCTCGAAAAATTCTATCATATATACAAAAAATCTTCTTTTGGCAATAATTATTTTCAGCTAAATTGACTTGGGTTGCGTTCCCCGGGCATAACAATCGTGCCAGATCATGGACCCATATTACGCATTCATTGAATTTAAAAATTCCTGGTTATCTTTGGTTCCGCCCATTTTATCGAGCAAAAATTCCATGCTGTCAACCGTATTTAACGATGTCAGCAGTTTGCGCAATATCCAGACCCGATTCAAGGTCTCCCCATTCAGCAGAAGCTCTTCTTTACGCGTACCGGAACGCTTGATATCAAATGAAGGATAAACGCGCTTATCCGCCAGACGGCGATCCAGCTGAATTTCAGCATTGCCGGTGCCTTTAAATTCTTCGAAAATAACGTCGTCCATGCGGCTGCCCGTATCAACCAGTGCAGTCGCAATGATAGTCAGACTGCCGCCCTCCTCAATATTTCTGGCGGCACCAAAAAACCGTTTGGGACGCTGCAGCGCATTGGAATCCACACCACCGGATAGTATTTTTCCGCTGGGCGGTACCACCGAATTGTAAGCCCGGGCCAGCCGCGTAACACTGTCCAACAGGATGACCACATCTTTTTTGTGTTCAACCAGACGCTTGGCCTTGTCGATCACCATCTCGGCTACCTGGACATGCCGCTCTGCCGGCTCGTCAAATGTTGAACTGATGACTTCGGCAGCCACGGTCCGCTGCATGTCGGTGACCTCCTCCGGCCGTTCATCAATCAGCAGGACAAAAGGGACCACATCCTTGTGGCTGATGATAATGGCGTTGGCAATACTTTGCAACAGCATGGTTTTCCCGGATCGCGGCGGTGAAACAATCAGGCCCCTTTGGCCGAAGCCCATAGGGATCATCATATCCATGATCCGGGTGGAATAGTTTTCAGCATCGGTTTCCAGGCTGATTTTGCGATCCGGATAAAGCGGTGTAAGATTGTCAAACAGGATTTTGTCGCGGGCGACTTCCGGATCTTCAAAATTAACGGCTTCCACTTTCAGCAAGGCGAAATAGCGCTCGGATTCTTTGGGCTGGCGGATCTGGCCCGAAATCGTATCGCCGGTCCTTAAATTAAAGCGCCGAATCTGGGAGGGTGACACATAAATGTCATCCGGCCCCGGCAAATAGTTGGAATCCGGTGACCTTAGAAAGCCAAATCCGTCGGGTAAAATCTCAAGGGTTCCTTCGCCAAAAATAAAGCCGTTTTTTTCAATCTGGTGTTGCAGCAGGGCAAACATCAGTTCCTGCTTGCGCATTCCGGCTGCTCCGTCAATTTTGTACTGTTTGGCCATTTGGGTGAGTTCGTTGATTTTTTTCTCTTTAAGTTCTACGATATTCATCAAGTTTTTCCTCTTTAAGTTAAACTTCAGGTGGGTTAGGTCTGCCGCTGGCGGCAGGATTATTTTTAAAGCATTTATCCTTAAGCTGTTGCTGAACGGTTTCTGAGAAATATGCGTTATGCTTTAATAACAAACGCTTTCCAACACTTTAGCATTATACCTAAGCGCAGGCGGGCTGTCCTCGCGAGAAACCTTTTTGGCGGTATGGGCACTTGAAAACGTTGAGCATTTGAATAAATATAGGCGTCCTTACACAGCAGATTTATGGATTGGATCCATGTCGGTTTTTAAGGAGGTTTATGCGTGTACAGTGATTTTAAGATAGAAGAATATTGTTAAGTCCTCACAGTCTGGTGGGCTATGCCTTAGATCTGATAATATAAAAATTATATCATTATCAGAGGCCTGTCAAGCAGTTTGTCAAATTTTTAAACACTTTAGCGAAATACGCGCCAGATCGTTATTAAATTCAACTTTAGCTGTGTTATAATCCAAATTCATTCAAATGCTTCGTTTGCAGCAATTGCGAAAAATCAATCTCGTACTTTGTCAATAAGAACGACGTTCAAAATTCAGGTAAAAAAATGATTCAACTTGATACAAAAATTTTTCCTGAAGCCCCGGGCGCATTCATTGTTGGCGGTTCAATCAGAGATTTGCTTTGCGGCCGTGCACCGGTTGACTATGACGTTGCCGTGCTGGGAGATCCAGTTAAATTTGCGCGCCGGATTGAAAGCAGGACAAACGGTCGCATGGTTGAACTCGGCAAACCCGGCCAAATGATTATTCGGGTGGTTAGTGAAAACCACATTATCGACGTTTCCAGCGTAAAAGAAGCGTCTATTGAAAAAGATCTTCAGGCAAGGGATTTTACGATCAATGCCATGGCATATGATTTGTCATCAAATCGATTAATCGATCCGGTTGGCGCACAACGTGACCTGCATAGCAAAACCATTCGGATGGTATCAAAAGATATTTTTAAGCGGGATCCGGTACGGCTGCTCCGGGCGTATCGAATTGCAGCCGAATTTCAATTTGAGATTGAATCACAGACGAACGCTGCAATTCAAAAACATGCTTCGCTCCTACAGCAATCAGCGGGAGAACGGGTTCGAGCAGAATTTTTTAAGATGCTGCAATGCCCGGGTTTCCATCCTTATCTTAGCCAGATGGCGGATAATGCGCTGCTTTTTGCATTTCTGCCTGAACTTGCGGCGCTAAAACAATGCCGCCAAAATCGACATCATCAATTCAACGTGTTTGATCATACCCTGCATGCATTTTTTCATCTGGAAGATTTGCTGGGGCCAAATCAAAAATTGCTGATTGCGGATGGCCAGCCGGCAGCGCACCAAATCGCCGAAACGCATATTCCGCTGTTAAAGTTTTCGATACTTCTGCACGATGTCGCAAAGCCGGCCGTTCAAACAACGAATCGTGACGGCAAACGCCATTTTTACGGCCATGAGCGCCAGAGTGCGCAGATGGCTGAAACGATATGCTGGCGGTTGAAGTGCTCCAATCGGGACACGGATAAAATTCATTTTCTCGTGCGGCATCACGTTCGCCCCCGATCCCTTTTTACAGCACTTCATGAACAAAAAGCCGGTCCCCGGGCGGTGACCCGATTTTTCATGACATGTGCTGAGCATTTTCCAGATCTGCTCATCATTGCAGCTGCTGATATGCTGGGCAAAAAAGCGCAGCCCGGCGGACGGAGCACCGCATTTACGGCTTTTTTGAATCAGTTGATGGTTGATTTTGAAAACGATTTCAAACCCAGAACATCAAACCCACGACTGATAACCGGCCACGATTTGACTGCTGAATTCGAACTTGAGCCCTCTCCGCTGTTTAAAAAAATATTAGCCCGCGTGGAAGAAGAACGATTGTCAAGAAATGATATGACCCGGCGGGAAGCCCTGACGCTGGTTAGAAAACTAATTCGCGATAAGTGGTCAATCGAGGATAGATGAAAGGTGTCGGATGTATTTTTTAGGTTTCAGGTGGCAGAAAACAGAGGACCGAAGACAGGTGACAGCGACCAGAAGCCATTGGCCAGTTGCCGGTGGCCAGAAGCCTGACACCTGACACCCGACACCTGAAACCTTCCTTGTATTGATGGTTATTTCAAATCATCCAGGGCTGAGTATATCTGATCGCGAATCTGGTCGACCTTGCCGACGCCGTCAATTCGGATATATTTGGGAGCTGCGGATTCGCCGGATTTTTCCCAATCCTGGTAATAGCCAACCAGGGGCTCGGTCTGAGCGTGATAAACATCCAACCGTTTGCGCACGGTTTCTTCCTGGTCATCGTCACGCTGAATCAAGGGCTCGCCGGTTTCATCATCTTTGCCCTCTTCTTTGGGCGGATTGAACACGATATGATAGGTCCGCCCACTGGCCAGGTGAACCCGTCGGCCGCTCATGCGTTTGATGATTTCTTCATCGGGCACATCGATGTCAACCACGGCCTCAATCGGCACACCGGCTTCCTTCATGGCATCTGCCTGGGGAATGGTTCGGGGAAATCCGTCAAATAAAAATCCACTCTCACAATCCGGCTCTTTAATTCGTTCTTTGACAAGGCCGATGATGACATCATCCGGCACGAG
>JBFFCW010000276.1:0-5627 GCA_041559695.1 Desulfobacterales bacterium | reverse complement strand
ATCTTTCCCATAAATAATAGGGGCGGTATCTTTCAGAAAAGAACCTTCCTGAATGACCATCTGGATGGTCTTTTCACCGAGCCCGGCTTTTTTCATATCAATAATTTCCTGGACGCTGAAAGCTGCCGTTTCAACGACTTTTTCCCTGACCATAACCTGGATTGTGGTGTCGCTGACACCGGCCTCCTTTAATCGCACGATACTTTCACTGTTGAGACCCGCTATCGGATGGGTAATGATAAATAAGAGCACAGTGACACAACTGATGATGATAAGTGTTTTTTTCATTTTTTATTTTAGAAAATCAATAAGTCCCTGTTGAGTGATCCGGGCCGTGGTGGCCAGCGTCGTCTGATACGCCAGCTCGATGCTCTGAAGCTCAACCACCGCTTGGGTAATATCCACTTCTTCTTCCCGAGCCAACAACTCCTGGATTTTCGGTTTGTAATTTTGCCAGTGGTTTTCGGAGATTTCCAGCTGGTATAAAATCGGAGAATTGGCCGCTCGCAAATTATTAACCTGTTTTCTGCCATGATCTATCAAATCAGCCTGGGCGAAAATGGCGGCCGTATCGTCGGTTTCCAGAGCAACAATTAAGTCCCGCATGGCATCAAAAATCATGATGCCGTCTACGGCTGGATTTTGAAACAGCGGTCGACCATCGGTATCAATGGTGATCTCGCTGTTATGGCCGACAATAAAGCGCGCATCCCCGACACCCCCATCGTAGTTAACGCTAAATTGTTCGAAGGTCGTGGGGAGCGTATCATCGCGTGAAAAAGGCGCCGTTTGGGTTTGATAGCCGGAAAACATATAATTCCCGTTGAGTTTTGAATTGGCCAGATCGAGGACCTGGTCAAACATATTCTTGACTTCTCCAGCCGTCAACTGACGGCTTTCAGTTGTCCCGCCGGCCTCCGTCAGCGCAATCGCCCTGACGCCTTGCAACAATTCATCCACCAGCTCAAGCGTGATTTCAGTTATTTTCAGCCGCTCTTGCCCGCTCTGAATATTGGTCTTGTATTGCTCGATGGAGCTAAGGGTTTGACGATAATCCAGCACCTTGCCCATTCCGATGGGGTCATCTGACGGCCGGTTGATTCGCTTCTGAGAAGCGATAATCGTCTGTCTTTCATAGAGTGCTTCATTCTGGGCCGTAAGATAGCGCGCCAGCGAATCCGTCATCATGTTACTGGTCACTCGCATGATTATCTCCCTCCTGTTGGGATTCGATCTGCTGCGTTCGGGAAAACGAAAAACCGTTTAAAGCTGATCTCTCGGGTGCATGATCCAATCTACGCTTCCCTTCTTATACCATCTGCAAAACCGTTTGCATCATTTCGTCGGCAGTCGTGATCATTTTGGCCGCTGCCGTATAGGCGTTCTGGAATTTAATTAAATTGATCATCTCCTCATCCAGCGAAACCCCTGAAACCGATTCCCGCTGATTTTCCAACTGCACCATCATATCGGACTGGTGGTTATAATAAGTTTCTGATTTTAGCACTTCATTGCCCGCATCCCTGACAACGGCGCCGAAGTAATCGTTATAGGACTGCGTACCGCCCATGTTCAATGCATATTGCAGGTTGGCGATATCAGCGGCATTGCGACTGTCGCCGGGAAAGGTTGTCGCATCAGCTGCCGCGGCAATAAGATCCAGGTCGCCCACAATATTCGGATTGACTTCCAAATCCGCCGCCGTACCCGTTCCACCAAAAAATACTTCACCCCCTATTCCGTTCAGGTCAAAGCCTGCCTGATGGAGCAAGTTGACATCCGTCATTATCGCCCCTGCCAGCGCGTCCAAACGCGTCATATAATCAGTGATAATCGCATCGCGGACCTCAAGCAGGCCCTTTAATTTTCCACCGGAAATTTCAGCGTTTATATTGGTGGTGTTGCCGTCATCGTCGACCCATACAACATCCTGATGCCCGGCGATATTTGTCTCGGTGGAAAGCTGCCAGTAATAACCCGCGGTTACCAGCGGCCATCCATTGGCCGCAGATACCGAAACCGCCCCAGTTGCATCTTCAAAGCTAGTGATGTCGATCATTTCCGAAAGCTCTTTTAGCACAAGTTCGCGTTGATCGCGATAATCATTGGCGCTCAGGGAGCCGGCCTCGGATGAAACGATTTTTGCGTTCAGGTCGACAAGCTGTTCCGCCAACCGATTGATATCTGCCACGGTTCCCTGGACGACAAGATCAAGATCCTGCTGGGACCGGGATAGATCCGCATCGAGCTGATTGAAGGTGGTCGCCAAGACCTGACTTGCCGTGACCAGGACCTGTCGTTCGGTGGTGCCGCCGGGGTTGTTTGTTATTGACTGCCACGCATTCCAGAATTTGCTCATTGCCTGGTTCAACCCGGACCCATTTGCTTCATTGAAAATCATTTCCACCAGCGCTACGGCATCTTTCTGTGCCTCCCATCTGCCCAGCCCCTGGCTTTCATTGTTGATCTGGGTACTCAAATACCGATCGTACACACGCTCGATGGTAGCAGCGCTGACCCCGGTACCAATTGGCCCGATCGCAGAATCCAGCGGGGTATTGGTTGTCATGATCAACTGCTGGCGCGAATAACCGGGAGTATTCACATTGGCAATATTATGACTGGTGACATTGATCGCCTGCTGCTGGGTCAAAAGGGCCTGGCCAGCAAGACTCATCATTGCATTAATATCTGACATCGCTCTTCCTTTTTTGTTAACCGCTTTTAGCCGGGATTCAGTACTTCGCTGAACTCCTTTACCCATTGCATCGTCTGGCTGGCGACTTTTTCCAGATGTTCAGGTTCAAGCCCCAGCCGCTCGGTCACCTCAACACTGGGTTGGTGTTGAAGACCATCTCTGCCAATGCCGATGCCGATCATCATGCTGATAAAATTGGCCACATGTACGATATCTAACATGCTACTGAGCTGCTCGGATGTTTCGGGCGCATGATGAAACTGGACGGCATTGACAATTTCCGGAGGTAGCAGCCACTTGGTTAATATGCGGGCACCGACTTCGGCGTGATTGGTACCCAGCACAATTTTTTCAGCCATCTCAAAACTGATTCCCTAGAAGACTGCGGTTTCAATTTGTTTAAATTCATCCTTAACAAAATCGCCCAGGACCAGCCTGCCTACATCATGCAACAGGGCGGCCGTAAATATTTCCTCGGCGGCTTCGACCTTCAACACTTTTACCAGACCTTCGGCGGCAACCGAAGCGGCTATTGAGTGGCGCCAAAGTTCACCGGGTGGCAGGTCATAGCCTGGAACCGATTTGTCCATGATAGCGCTGACGCAGGCAGCGATGACCATCTGAATCAATCGTTTCAGGCCCAATAAAATAACCGCCTGTCGAATCGAGCCGACCTTGGATGGAATCCCAAAATAGGCTGAATTGGCAAGCCTCAGCACATTGGCGGTCAACCCCGGATCGTGGCGCAATATTTCCTCTATCTGGGACACCCGCATGGCCGGATCATCAATCAGCCCCAGCAGTTTGACGGCGGTACCCGGCATGCCGGGAAACGACTTGATGACCGATGCGATTTTATTTGCCTCCATTGAATATATCCTTTAGCATACCGGCAGCCTATTAACGCCTGTTTCGATCAGAACCTGCAGTAAAGCTGCCATGTCTTTTTCTCAATCGTAAAATGAAAGTGCTTTGACATAACCTGCTCTGCTGCTAGTTAAACGCCAGCGCACCCGACAATTCATCCACCCAGCGGGCCACTTTTGCCGAAATGGTTTCAAATTGATCCAACTGTATTCCCAGACGGTCAATAACCGTCGATGATAATTCAATCGCATTCCCGCTGGCCTCACCGCTGGTTTCTGATGTCTGGCATAACAGATTTGCCAGATACACCACATCCATCTGCAGATCACTGGCATCCGCTGAATCCGGATCATGATGCCACCGCACCGCGCTGATAACTTCCGGCGGCAAGTTTCAATGCGCCAGTATGTGCGCTCCGATTTCAGCATGATCCGTTCCGAGAATCATATTTTCAGCAACCACAAACGGAACGCCTTTGGCAGCAAGGCGCTTGATGGCCTCGAGTTCCTCCTTTACAAAACTCCCTAAAACCAATTTGCCAACATCGTGCAGCAGCGCAGGGGTAAACACGTCTATGGTGCCGTGCTTTTTTTTGTCTTTCACCAGCGCCTCGGCGGCAATGGATACGGCAACAGAATGCCGCCATAGATCTCCCGCCGGCAGGTCATAGCCGGCAACGGATTTATCCATAACCGCACTCACGCATGATGCAACCACCAGCTGGATGAGACGTTTCAGGCCCAGCAGAATGACCGCCTGTTTGAGGGAACCGATTTTTGAAGGAATGCCGAAGTAAGCCGAATTCGCCAGCTTGAGCACATTGGCGGTCAGCCCCGGATCGTAACGCAGGATTTCTTCAATTTCAGATACCGCGGTATCCGGTTCTTCGAGCAGTACAAGCAATTTGGTGCCCGCATCTGGCATGGCGGGAAATGAATCAACTTTGGCCAAAATTTCTTTTAATTTTGTGTCTCTCATAAGACCTTCTTTGTACCATTGATACGAACAATGGTCTGACCGGTGGCAAGATCGAGAGCGGCCTTCCGAGTGACCGTGCCGCCGACATCTTCGCCTGCTAAGCAGATCTCCTCTTTTGAAAGCATCTCCTGCAGCACCCGGTAGTTTCGTTCACCTATTTTAAACACTTCTTTAGCACCCATGGGATTACCGCAACCGACGGCTTTAACCACCCAGTGGTCTTTGGCTGTGCCATTTTCAGACAATGCCTGAAATAATTGCGGAATGCCGGTATCGACAAACATAAACGGGTTTATAGCCGCTTTCTGAGTATTAATTTTTGACAGGGGCAACATGGCGTGTAAAAGGCCGCCGACCTGGGAAATGGAATCATATACCGTTAAGCACAGGCAGCTGCCCAGGGCATCTGTCGCCAGCAGATCCGGTTTTTGCCCAATCCTCATATCACCTATGGGTACGATGCACTGCATTTTATCAGATATCACCGTTTAACAGCTTTCCGGTTTGCCCATTGTTTTGAACATTGCCGCTCCGATAATATAACGGGTTGGCAGCTGTCAGGTTATTTAAAAGATTATACGAACCCTGGACAAGCTGCAGCGAATGCGACATTAAGAATTTATTTTGACAGGTGGCATCCTGCAGCGTGTGCATCAGGGCCAAAAGATCTGTGCTGCGGTCGCGCAGCCGATCAGCATACGGTTCATCCACCAGCTGTGACAGTTCCGTTAATGTCAGCCCCTGCGGCGAACGCCCCAATTCAGCCGCCACCCGATCCATAAGCTGCACGCGGCGCTCTTCGAGTATTCGCAGTTTTAAAAGCAGATTGTCCTTCGCTTTACAGGCCTCGTTGAGCAGCTTTAAATTCAATCCCACAACCGCATCCTTTTCATCTTGTAAAACCCGAAACAACGATTGATAGAGTCCAGTCGCATGTTCAAGCGATTCCAGCAGTTTGTCCAGCAGGTGTTCCATTTGCAAACTTTCCCTTCTAAAAAGGCCGATCAGGTGCACGGACCTCTAAAGCATTTATCGGATAAATAACCAGAAACTTTAGAAATAATTTTATTCATCCTCATCGGAT
>JBFFCW010000275.1:0-5629 GCA_041559695.1 Desulfobacterales bacterium | reverse complement strand
GTCTGCCTGCGGTTTACGACCCACAAAGAGGATTTGATCAGTCGGGAAGTCCCGCTGAGCCTGGAAGCCTGGCCCCGCCGCGATCTTGAACCAAAATCCTATTTTTGAGATAGGTTCTTATAAGACGGCGAATGGCAAATGGAGGGCAGCAAAAGTGAGCACCGAGCGTCCGGATAAACAGGAAGGCATTCTTGAAGAGATAAAGGAAAAAGTTGCCGAACCCCCGATGTATAAGGTGCTGCTTCACAATGATGATTACACGACAAAGGCCTTTGTCGTTGGAATCCTGACGGCCATCTTCAACAAGTCTGTTGAAGAGGCCACCCATCTGATGTGGCAGGTACATCGAAATGGTGTCGGCGTTTGTGGAATTTATCCATACGAATTGGCCGAAACGAAAATAAATATCGTGACAAAGTCCGCCCGTGAAAATGGCTTCCCTCTCAAAACGACGATGGAAAAAGAATAGGACCCCCATATGACGTCATTAAAGGAAGGCGATATTCTGACAAAGATTGTCAGATATAATCTTATTCGCAACGAAAGATTAATTTATATTGATGTGCACGAAACGAAGGCAGGAGCACTGGCTGGAAAATTTGTGGCCGTGCCCAACCTGATAAATATCGTTGCCAGGCAGAAATTCCAGGGCACCGGTGATACAGAGGCCCAGGCGCTGGAAAACTGCTTGCAGAAAATAAAGGATTTTGAAATCGAAGACCTTTTCCCCCAAAAGGAATGAAGACGTGTCTCAGCAGGTTAAAGCCGGGTTAAAAAAACTTGGCTGAATGCTGATGCACGTAATCACCTATCTTTCTTACCCGCACCAATTCATCTTCAGAAAGTGGCCCTAATTCCAGACTTCGCAGGGCTTCCTGCATTTGGCTGCGATCCCGGGGGCCGCACATACAGATATCGACATTTGGGTTTGATAAAACAAACCGATAGCAATCGCTGGCAGATAAGGGCTTTTCACCGCGCGGAACTTTTTTGGGATTCAACAACTGGCCCCAACGAGTTGCTGTATAAGAAACAATACCGGGTTTTTCCTGATCGTTAAATTGATCAAACACCTCGGTTTCAGCCCCCCGGTGGGCGGCATTGTAACGAAGATGGAAAATGTCGAAAACATTGTCCTGGGCCAGGCGCGGAAAAAGGGGGCGGTTGTGACCGGAGATTGCCAGATACCGATAAAGCCCCTTTGCCTTCATATCCAGACATTTATCCAGCATGCGTTGCGACGGTCGACGCCTGTGCCAGCCTAAAAGCAGAACATCTGCAGAATCGATGTTGAGGGATTGTAAAGCGTTTTTAAAAAAAACTTCCATCAAGAAAGGTGAACGGGAATAGCTTTGAATCAGAATGACCAGTTCATCCCGCTTCCCTTTACGGCAGATGTTGATGATCGCCTGTCGCATCCCGCCTTTGCGCTTGGACCCCCAGTAAAAATAGTTGCAGCCCTTTTCAAATGCCTCTTCAAAGGCTTCAGCCGGAGCGCCGTAACTGGCCGAAACTCCCAGGCGCCCGACGTTAAGGCCCGTTTTACCCAAGCGTGTTGCGCTAAATGAATCCATGTTGCAGGGAGATGGTTCCCGAGCTAAGTTAATATTTTCGTAATCTTGGGCTGATATGCATTCTTTTTGGCCATTTTATTGGCCCGGGCTTTGATGATAAACAGCGCGGAGAAAAAGAAGGCAAATCCCAAAAGGACAGATAACCCCGAAGGACTAAATTCGGTGAGGGGGGCCAGCACCTGCCCGAGTACAGCACCAGCGATCATCAGGATAATCGGAAATACGTATATCAAAAAGGTGGCTTTTAACAACGAGGCGGTCTCAAAACTCAAAACGATCCGATCCCCGACACTGGCACCGGCTGAATTTATGGCCTTAACCTCCATATCCCGGCCGCCCCCTGTGGTGTGACACGACTCCCTTGCGGTGCAGCCCTCACATGCGCTGCTCCGAACCGTTTTTACCCAGGCGGCCTTTGAATCGGTCCGCAGAACGACCCCTTGTTCAGTAGCCAATTTATAGCCCTCACTAAATAGATTAAAGCTATCAATATCAACTAAATTTGGTAGATTGTACGTAAAACCTCATCGCAACATGCACTAAAATCCGAAACTCGAAATCCGAAATCCGAAACCATACCGAACAGCCGAAATTCAAAATTCAAAACAATAAGGATTGCCTAATTATTCTTGATAAAAAGGAAATGCGCCCCCATTCGTTTGGTTTTTGAACATTGGATCATTTGATATTTTGATTTATTTCGTATTTCGTGCTTCGAGTTTCGGATTTACTGGGGTCAATTATTCTCGTAGGAAACAGCAAGTACATCGTAATTTGAAATTCATGTTAGTTGGCACTTGATGTGGATTCTTGCTTTTCATCCGGCGCTGCGGTTGCGGTGTGCTCATAGCAGATCAATCCGCATTGCAGGCACCGTGACGCTTCTTCGTGCGCCATTTCTGGTGAGAAGCCCCTTTCGATCTCGCCGCATATCGCCAGCTCTTCGCCGCTGCAAATCGGCATGATCTGCCGTTGATTCGCCTGAACTTTTTCCACATGATAGACATTTTGCAGGACCGATTGCGGTGTGATCACATGCTCCGCTAAATTCGGCGACAGCCCATGCATCACCTGATGAATAGAAGCGGCGGCCCTTCGTCCGGCGCCGATTGCCTTGATGGCCGCGCTGTAATCTGCCAGCACATCGCCTTCGGCAAAAAATCCCCGCTCATCTTTGAAGGCCGTTTGTTTATAGGGTTGAATACCTTCCCAGTGCAGTGACAAATCCGGGGGTGCTTCCGCCCCCTGGGCTTCTTCAGAATCAGCACCTTCCGGTTTTGGCCTGATAAAAACCAATTCAGGAAATCGGCCGGTCGCGAACACCAGCGTCTGGGCCGGAAGGGCGGTTCGTTTACCGGTATCGGTTTCAATATATTCCACCTGCTCGAGCCGATCCGCCTCTCCGATAAGGCGGTTTATGGCTGCATTGTAAATCACATTCACGCCGGCCAGACCGCGTTTCTGCAACTCATCATCCGAAACAGGGCTGTTTTCCCGGCTCTCACGGAACAAAGCGGTGATGGTCGTAGCTCCCCGTTGTTTGAGAATTTCAGCCGCATCAAGCGCCAGTTTGCCCCCGCCGGCAATCACAACATCGGACTCGATCGATAGGGCCTCCGCCTGCTGCGGGCCGAATCGAATGAGATCCACCAGCATATAGGTTCCCGGAATCGGTGATTCGATATCAGCGGTCGCCCCGCGTACCAGACGGCTGTCCCAGCCTCCGGAAGCCAAAAAAACTGCCTCAAATCCTTCCTGAATCAATGATTTTATGGAGAACTCACTGCCGAGCGCCTTTTGAGTTTCGACTTTAACGCCCATTTCAATGATACCTTCAATATCCCAATCCAGTATCTCCTCGGACAGCCGATCCTTTGAAATGGCGCTCCTGAGCAATCCGCCCAGTTTGGGGGTGGCCTCAAATACGGTGGTCTCGTGTCCCAGGCGGGCTGTAAAAAATGCGGTCGACAGACCTTGCACGCCGCCGCCGACAACCGCTATCTTGCGGCCGGTATCCGGCGCTTTATAAGGTAGAATGCGGTTGCCGCTTTCTTTTTCGTAATCAGCAGCGTAGCGCTTTAAAAAATTTATGGCAACCGGCTCATCAATATAATTTCGCCGGCACTCCAGTTCACATGGCCGCGGGCAAATTCGGCCAATCACCGCCGGGAATGGATTGCGCTCCTTGATGACCTGAACGGCGCGATAATTGTTTCCCAGCGAAATTTGACGAATGTATTCCCGAATGTTAATCCCGGCCGGGCATCCCCGCTGGCAGGGGGTCGTGCATTCTTCAGTGGTGTATTCCCGGATAATTCTTCGGGTAATCGATGACAGGTTAATAATGTGCTTCGGGCACACCCGCTCGCAGGTTCCGCAGCCGGTACATTTATTTTCGCTCACTACGGGCAAACCCTGGGGCCCCATGGAAATCGCATCAAATGGACAGGCCCTGGCGCAAGTTCCCAGCCCCAGGCATCCGATGGTGCAAACTTTCATGCCGCCACCCAGAAGCGCCACCGCCCGGCAGTCATCTAAACCATTATACACATACTTCGTATCCGCTTTCTGGACGCCAAAAAAACAGCCCGGCAAAGCGATATCCGGTTCAACCGCTTCGATTTTAACGCCCATGATGCCGGCAATGGCTTCGGCGACTTCCGGCCCGGCGGCCACACATGAGTTTGGTGCCGAAAGACCGGCCACGACGGCTTCAGCATTTGCGCTGCAACCCGGCAGCCCGCAACCGCCTCAATTAGCTCCCGGCAGTTCTTCTTCAATCGCCAGGATCTTCGGATCAACATATACGTAAAAAACTTTGGAGGCGATGGCCAAAATGATACTGATCGCCAATCCCATGCCGCCCATTAAAATAATTGCGTCAGTCATCGGACTCCCTCAGTAAGTCAAATTTAAGGTGATCTAAAATAAGCTAAAATGCCTAAAATTACTGGTGTATGATTCACCACAGAGTGCACAGAGTTCACAGAGAAATTCAAAAGTTAAATTTATCCGCAGATTACGCAGATTAAATTATAAATAAAAAAATTAGACCACAGGTTTTAGATTATTGGTAACTATTGCTGTATCTGTAATAACTTTAATGAAAATTAGTAAAATTAATTTTTTAAATTTGCGGTAATCTGCGTAATCTGCGGATTATTAAATCAACAAATTCAATGAAATCTGTGGATCGGTTTTGAGCCCGTTTAGCTCTGTGTTCTCTGTGGTAAAACAAATCGTTTCAAAAGATGGCGTCGAACTTGCACTTATCAAAACAGGTCATGCATTTAATGCATTTTTCCTTATCAATATAGGCAACTTCTTTCTTTTTCCAGGTGATGGCCTCCACCGGGCAGCTTCGGAAGCAAAGCCCGCACTTGGTGCAGGTTTCCGGCTCGACTTCAAATTTTAAAAGCTCAACGCACCGTTTGGCCGGACATCGTTTCTCATAAACATGGGCCTCATATTCATCCTTAAAATAGCGTAAGGTTGAAAGAACTGGATTCGGTCCCGTCCCGCCCAAAGCGCAGAGAGATGCTGCTATAATCGTCTCTGAAATCTCCTCCATCGTCTCAATGTCTTTAGGCCTTCCCCGACCTTCACAGATTTTTTCCAGCAGCTCTAAAAGGCGCCGCGTCCCCTCCCGGCAGGGTGTGCATTTACCGCAGGATTCGTCCTGGACAAAATCCATAAAAAAGCGGGCCATATCGACCATGCAGGTATTATCGTCCATCACGATGGCCCCGCCGGAACCCATAATGGCGCCGACTTTGGCAATTTCCTCATAGTCAATGGGAATATCCAGGTGTTCTTCGGGTACGCAACCGCCCGAAGGCCCGCCAAGCTGAACGGCTTTAAATTTTTTCTTGCCGGGGACTCCCCCGCCGATATCATAAATCATCGTCCTCAGGGTGGTCCCCATCGGCACTTCAACCAGGCCGATGTTGTTAACGTCTCCGGAAAGCGCAAACACTTTCGTCCCTTTGCTGCTCTCGGTACCGACGCTGGCATACCATTCCCCGCCGTTCATGATAATCTGCGGAATGTTGGAT
>JBFFCW010000274.1:0-5633 GCA_041559695.1 Desulfobacterales bacterium | reverse complement strand
CCCTGAAATCCTGCAGGCAGTATTTTACGGCATAGGGTATTTTCATGCTGGACAGGTCGAAGCAGTAACAGTCCGGGTCCGGATCCACGAGCACGGGGCACATCCTGTTGCCGTTGTCAAAATCATCAAATGTCATTTGCTCAAACCCGTTCATAACGGCGTACTCATCCGGTATAATAACCTGAAGGTTTGGCGGTTAAATTTTTAAGGCAAACCCGGCAGTATCCAAACTCTCAAACCGTGTTAGATCAAGAAGTGTACCAAGAGCACGAACCGCGTCCTGTCTTTTTTGTGTCCCCGACAACCCATTATAATTAATACGTTTATTGCTGTTTTATGAGGCCGGGGGGTCTGAATGGAGGCCGTCTGTTTCATTTGGATGGTGTGTCATGTCACAGGCTCTCGGCGACTCGCAGGTAATCATGTCACAGGTTTGGCCCTTACCCTTATAACGTATGAGCGTGCAGGAGGTTACAATGATATTATCATTTTGCCTTCCGGTGCGGTCATCTGTCCGCAATCACTCAGGCGATCTCGGGTTGTGTTGCGGGTTTGGTTTGTCAATCCAAACCTAAAGCCTCATACAATAAATCGTATGAGGCTTTATTTGATCAACGGTAATAAAAAGCGGTTTATAAGAGTTTGTTTCTTTTACAGCTGGGCGTTAAACCCGCAATAACGGTCTCAATCAGCCTCTTTAAAGCTGAAAGGCCAGCAGCTACCTGTCCGCACCTGCACCATAGCCGGTACCATCTTGCGGGCCTTCGCCATCGTTGCCGGTGCCGTCACCGGGGCCATAATGCGCTTGAGTCTGCGAAGACTCGCCGTAATGGTGTCTGTTTTGATGTTGGTTCTGGTGTTGATTCTGGTTTTGCGGGGCTGCATTCCCCACGGGACCCTGTCCTTGAGCGCCCTGGGGACCATTGCAGTTACCGGTTCCTCCACTGCTGCCACTGCCGGAGGAACCGCCGGTGCCGTCACCCGAACCACCGGCTGCGCCACCGCCAGCACTTCCACCGCCACCACCGCCAGAACCACCGGAGCCGCTGGAGCCGCCGGAGCCGCCGCCACCGGGGCCTTTGGCGAGAATAAACGGAGCTTTCAGCATTTCAGCCGCCACGGAACAACCTGCGACCGCGCGGCTTTGCGAACTCAGTGCGATCGGCTCCTCAAGATTTAAATCATCGGGCGTTGCCGCCCATGCCGGCGCCAGCATCAGGCCCAGCACCATCAACGGCCATACCTGATAAATGATCTTTTTTGACATCACTTTTCCTCCTTCGCCTAAAATCGTTTCTGGTGACCGGGACCCACTCGCATTCGTTTTGCGAAACCAATTCCCATCCCGGTCGACCCATTATCTTTCGCGGGCATTTGTGCGCGCTTTAAACCATAAACGGCTCACATTGGAAAAGGTTACAATTTTTCTGGCATAAACCCATTCGCATAAAAAAAGCAGGGCCCCTATGGACCCCGCTTTGGAGAAGGGAAATAAAAGAGATGCTATTGATCGGGTAAACGCCGCCGCTGTCGTCAGCATAGTTTCAGGACAGCGCCAGCGCCTTCAAGGCTATCCGCCGGAACCTCCGGAACCGTTTCCGCCGCCGCTGCCGGACCCGCCCGAACCGCCCGAACCGCCACCGCCGCCGCTGCCGGACCCGCCCGAACCGCCCGAACCGCCGCCGCTTCCGGACCCGCCCGAACCGCTGCCGCCGCCGCTGCCGGACCCGCCCGAACCGCTGCCGCTGTCAGACCCGGAACTGCCCGGACCTCCAAAACTCTTTCCCTGCTGGATGGACCGGCCGTAACTGGCCGCCAGGTTCTGGGGGGTGGTCGCCCGGGAATCGTTTCTAAAGGCCGTGCGCATATTTTGCATCTGCCCGGCACTGAACTGATGCTGGAGCGCCTGGCGGACCACCGCTGCGGTCTGTGAAGGAGATACACCCAGACGGGCCATATCCCTGGCCGTTTTAAAGGTCTCCAGCGCCAGCGCCTCTCTCGGATCGGGTTTCATTGTGCGCGATCGTTCCTGAAGCTCTTCCGTGATGGATTCAACGCTTTGCGGGGTCAAGCCGGCGCTCAACCCCGCGGCAATGACATGCCCCACCTGAATCGCATGGGATTTGCGGCCGGTGAGCTTCTCGGCCTGCTGGAGCGCAACGTCAAACCGGGCTCGAACCGTTTCCATGGCGCGGACAATCCGGCTTGCCTGAACGCGCTTGGCCATACCTTCAAATGCTTTATTGATGATGGGATCCGGCGGCAGGCCCTGCGCTTGGGCGTCCAGCAGCACCCGGTGCGCCTCGCCGATCTGCTGCGCTTCGAACCCATTTTGCACCATGGCCCGGGTCACAGCGATGGTCCGCTCGGGCGCCAGGCCGGATTCAATCAGTTCGCGCGCGCTTTGCACAACCCCCTGCGGGGCGATGTCGGACAGGGCCCGGCTTACCTCATCCGCATCGGCGATGGTTGCCGCCAGCAGCAGTATGCCTGTTGTCAGCCAAATTTTTTTCATCACTTTATTCATGGCACGCTTTGACCCACAGAGATCCTTGACATTGACCGCTAGGGGGCCGGCACGAAAATGCAATTTTCGGAGCCGAAATCGTCGGCTTCCCTGATATCACAACCGGGGAGGTACACCACCCCATCGACAATAAAGAAATACCTGAATTCCATGTCCGCCGGGAGCGCGACTTCCCATGTGCCGACCTGCTTTTTTTTAATTTTATGCAACCTGAATTCATCAAGGGAACAGGCAAAATCAACTTGCTGCGCATCAGGCAGCTCAAGGTAGAAGGTCACCTGATCATCCGCCACCCGGTAAAAACGCCCGACACAGCTTGATATCATGAGCACTGCGGCAAAAAAGGGAAACAAACATCTTTTCATACCCTCCTATTTATATCTAAAATTGAATTTTCGCCACCAAAATCATCTTTCTCACGCGTCAAAATCGTCGGGTCGGGTATGCGCCGGCCGCCCTCAAGGATGTAACTGTAATGATGCTCTCCCGGATAAAGATCAACTGTGGCCTCCCAGTAACCGCTTACCCCCATCTTTTTCATGGGGATGGTGTCCCAGCCGGTGAAACTGCCGGCAAGTTCAACCTGACCGGCATCGGGTTGATAAATGACGAATCGGTAAGGCACGGGCGCAATTTTCGGCTGCGGCTGCGCGAAAAAGACAATGACCAGGGCCGCCGCCAGTCCGCACATAAAAGCAGCTGCCGGCTTCCAAAACCGTAGATTCAGCGGCGGCCGGATGTCGATCTCGGCTTCGCGAATCCGGTCAACCACCCGGTCGCGAATCGACTTTTCCTGCTGCAGCAGACCGATCGTTTCGTCTTTGACGGCCGCATCGGCATGGACCGTCTCGACAAACTCGATTTTTTCATCGATATTCATCTCGTCATCGATGAACATGCTCATCATATAATCCTTCATTTTTTATCCCTTCCCTCAAGGATTTTCCTGAGTTTCACCCGGGCACGATGAACTCTGACTTTTACGTTCTGCACGCTGGTGTGATGAATTTCCGCAATTTCACGGTAAGACATATCGCTGCTGACAACGAGGTTCAAAACATCCCGTTCGGCCTCCTCCAAACGTTGCATGGCAGACAGCGTACGCCGATATTCATCCCTGACCATCAGATGGTGCTCCGGATCCCCCCCTTTAATCTGGCTCTCATCGTGGAACCGGGTGCTACGATTCGATTTGCGACGATGATCCAGCAGCGCGTTACGTGCTATTTTAAAAAGCAGGGGCGCGCTCGTTTTGCGTTTGCCGTATCGGTCGAGATAACGGGTAAAGCTTTCCTGCATGATGTCGCCAGAAAGGTAATAATCACCGCTGGTGCGCATCAGGTACGCAAAAAGCATGTCTTTATATTCATTGTAAAATGATCTGAATTTCACCACCTTTGTATATAACGTAAAACGGCTAAAAAAGTTACAGATTTTTTTCCTTCAGCGTCAGCCCTCGGTCGATTGAACCCAGGACAGGACACGTCTTTGCCGGATTGTAAACACTTCGTTTAATGTGCGGTCCGGGCGCCTGCCTTAATGGGTATGGGATATTTTGATCGGAATATCTTGACCCATTTACAAAAGGTTGATTTTATTGTTTTGGCAATCATAAAACCACACGCCCGAAAAATCCACAAATGCTGATTTGGTGTCGGTTCCAGTTTCGCCTGGCAAGCAACCTGCCTGATTGGCTATCAATTCAGTTTGTTAGGAGTAGATAACGCCCAGGTTTTAGTCGGCTATCAGGCGTTACGCCAGGATTGCACAGATGGCAGCGGAAGAGACAAGCTCCAGTGGGACGTTACGATACAGGGGCCAGATTGGAACTGGTAATTGGGTTTTAGTCCAAGGTTACCCAAAAAAGCGATGCGTATAAATAACACATCGAAATCCTTAATTTTACTGAATTGTAGCGGCTATGATGACACAATCTGTGTAGTCTATAAATTTTTTAGATCCGAAGATTATAAAAAGGGCAAAACAAATTTTATCAGAGGCGGTCAATGTCGCGTAGATTGTGGAAGCATCGCATTATGGATATCGACTTCGCATCTTAAAGCCTCAGAGATTTTCGATTTTCCACTCCGTGACGGCCTGATTTAAGCTTTTCACCAAATTTTCGATTTCTTCGATCGTGTTCAGCGCTGCGACCCTTAAATTCACCCGGAGCTCATTTTCGTAGCGAATCTTTTGCTTTTCCAGCTCATCATCAACTTGTTCCCGGGCCCAGGATATATGCGATTTCATGATTTTGCGGCGTGCCATGAACTCATCAAATGTATGTTCAAAATCCCTCTCCAGAATCGAGACCATTTTCTCAAATGAAGGGATCTCAAATGTCCCCGCTAGAATCTGGCCAAGCGATTCCCTCACGATGTGGCGCGCACAGTTCTTGGCGTCAGATACGTAAAGCGGTGTTCTCTCTTTTTGCAATGTTTTCATTTTCTTACACAATCATAATTATTAAGCGGTTGGCTGTCTAATTCAAATCATGAAACGATCGATTTCGGTTATATAATCATTGTGACTAACCGAGCATTACCCATACCATAAGGCAACTGTTATTGTGAAATATTAAATATCAAAAAAATAAAAAAAAGCTTGACATGCCACATTGTAGTAGCTTATGGTTATTCTACCCCACAGATCTATGCTTCTTACGCATACCTCTATGTCCTCCTCATCAGGCGGCTCATATCCCCATGAGCCGCCAATTTTTTCACTTTAGCGTTTTCCGACCTTGCTTGCAACCATCGCGATCGTTTTTATTCGGGTACAGAAAAAATCAAAATAATCGATCCGGCAGTCCGATTTCAGGTTTTCATTGTTTTGACAATACGCGTGCTTTGAGATATAAGTTCGGTAATCAGATCAACAAACGTGGGGTAGAGAATCCAGACTCAAAGGTTCAGACTTTGATTTCAGCCCTGCAGAGTGATAGTTGCCGTTGGGTAACACATGGCATTCGATTATGGCAATGCAGATGATTTCTGTCCGGGCCCAGAGGACTAATTTTTTTAATGTCGGAATCAATATTGGGTTAACCTTTTACCGAATTAGAAAGGGAGAAAAGAATGAATCACAAAAATTGGGCGTTCCTCGT
>JBFFCW010000273.1:0-5636 GCA_041559695.1 Desulfobacterales bacterium | reverse complement strand
AGGGAACGAAAACATGATCCAGTCAGAGACGAGGCTAACCGTAGCCGATAATTCAGGGGCCAAGGTATTGTATTGCATCAAAGTTCTGGGAGGCTCCCGCAGACGATATGCCAGTGTCGGTGATATTATCGTGGTGGCAGTCAAAGAAGCCCTGCCGAATGCCAAGGTCAAAAAAGGCGACGTGTTGAAAGCGGTTGTGGTTCGAACCAAGAAAGAGATTCGCCGGCAGGATGGTTCTTACATTAGATTTGATGATAATTCAGCCGTTCTGGTCAGCGCATCGCGCGAACCGATCGGAACCCGAATTTTCGGTCCGGTGGCCAGGGAATTGCGAGCGAAACGGTTTATGAAAATTATTTCGTTGGCCCCGGAGGTGTTGTAGTTATCTGTTATTTATTATTGGGCATCAGTGATAATGAATAACGAACACGGAGAGATCGAAAATGGTTCAGACCAGGATACAGATAAAAAAAGACGATAAGGTCAAGGTTGTCGCCGGTAAGGACAAAGGCAAAATAGGCAAAGTCCTGAAAGTTGACCGTAAAAAGAATCGATTGCTCATCGAAAAGATCAATCTGATCAAACATCATACGAAGCCCAGTGCAAAAAACAGGCAGGGAGGCATTGTGGAGGGTGAGGCGCCGGTAACCGTCTCCAACGTGATGATTATGTGCAACAAGTGCGTAAATCCCACCCGAATTAAAATGCAACGCCTGGAAGATGGAAAAAAAATACGTCTTTGCGTTAAGTGCGGCGAAGCAATAGATACTTAAGCCAGGCCGGCGGAGGAAGGCGATGTCTCAGTTAAGAAATATTTATGAAAAAGAAGTTGTGCCCAAGCTCATGGAAACCTTCAAGTACAAAAATATCATGCAGGTTCCCGCTTTGGGAAAAATTATTCTCAATATGGGCCTGGGCGAAGCCATCCAGAATATAAAGGTTCTGGATTCTGCGGCAGAAGAGCTTAAGGCGATTGCCGGGCAAAAGCCGGTAATTACCCGCGCCAAAAAATCTATTGCTGCCTTTAAACTAAGAGAGGGCATGCCGATCGGATGTATGGTTACACTGCGGCGCCAGCGGATGTATGATTTTTATTACAAGCTGGTTAATATTGCACTGGCCCGTGTCAGAGATTTCAGAGGCGTCAGCGGCAAAGCGTTTGACGGCCGGGGCAATTACTCTTTGGGGATAAAAGAGCATATTATTTTCCCGGAGATTGATTATGACAAAATTGACAAGATCAAGGGTCTGAACATTAGCATCGTAACGACAGCCCGTACAGACGAGGAAGGAAGGCAGTTGCTGGGTCTGATGGGTATGCCGTTTAGAAATTAGGGAGGGAGATTTGGCAAAAAAATCGCTCAGAATGAAAGCAATGCGAAAGCCCAAATTCAAGGTGCGACAATATAATCGGTGTCCGGTCTGCGGGCGACCCAGAGGATATCTGAGAAAGTTCGGGCTTTGCCGTATTTGTTTTCGGGTATTTGCATCCGCGGGGAAATTGCCCGGAGTTGTCAAATCGAGTTGGTAATTTTGGAAACTGGAAACTCGAAACTGGAAATTCGTTGAACTAAAGTCCACATCCGTGTTCGACCAGTGGATTTAAACGTTGGTTCAAGTTTCAAGTATCAAGTATCAAACATAGGAGAAAATAATGGCGGTAAGCGATCCAATAGCCGACATGTTGACCCGTATTCGAAATGGTGCCAAGGCCAGGTTTAACAGTGTTGATGTGCCAGGGTCAAAACTTAAAACCGAGATCGCCAAGATCTTAAAGAGCGAAGGTTTTATAAAAAATTATAAGTTCCTTAAAGACGGCAAACAGGGTATCTTACGAATTTACCTCAAATACGGTCCGGGCCAGTCTGCCGTGGTTTACGGCCTCAAACGCATCAGTAAACCCAGCTGTCGTATTTATGTGAAAAGCAATGAAATAAAGCCCATTTTTAACGGCATGGGGATTTCAATCTTATCCACATCCAGGGGCATTATGACAGATAAAAAAGCTCGGAAGGAAAATGTCGGAGGCGAGATCCTTTGCAATGTATGGTAGCTTTTTTTTAGTAAGCCGAAAGCAGTAGATCAAAAATTATGAAACATTCATCAAAACATTAACTGCTGACTGCTGACTGTTTACGAATACGGGAGTAATACATGTCTCGAGTAGGAAAAAAACCGGTTCTGATTCCGGGAAAAACCAAAGTGTCATATGAAGACAGGGTGATAACCGTACAAGGCGAGAAGGGTACTCTCACCCAAGCGATTCATCCCGCTGTGGATTTGAAAATTGAAGACGGTGTCTTAAACGTGGTCCCATTCGTAGATAAACGGACCAGCCGTGCGATGCAGGGGCTGATGAGAAGCTTAGTGGCCAATATGATTACCGGTGTCAACCAGGGCTTTGAGCGCACACTGGTTATCGAAGGGATTGGCTACCGGGCCGAAACCAAAGGAAACGCCATTGTATTAAATGTGGGCTATTCAAATCCGGTCCAGTTCGATCTGCCGGAGGGTGTCAGTGCGTCGGTTGATCGCAACACCATTATCAAATTGTCCAGCATCGATAAGGAAAAACTGGGTCGGACCGCTGCGGCGATCCGCAAAATACGACCTCCGGAACCTTACAAGGGCAAGGGGATAAAATACGCTGATGAACGGATTCGCAGAAAGGCCGGTAAAGCCGGGGTCACGGCGGCACAGTAGAGAATTGTTTTTTAACAGTCAAAAATGGGCATCAGGAAATGGGAACGCTTAATTTAAGAACACAGGCACGGTTAAAACGAAAAAAAAGAATTCGCAAAAAGCTGGTGGGTACCACGAGCCGGCCAAGGCTCTGTGTATTTAGAAGTGCCAGACACATCTATGCACAGCTGGTTGACGATTCTCTGGGCCAAACGCTTGTTGCGGCTTCGAGCATGGAAAAAGCCGTGCGAAAAGTTCCGGAAACGAAGAACAAGGTCACTGCGGCCAATACGGTGGGGAAAATCATTGGCCAACGCGCTTTGGAAAAGGGCGTCAAGCAGGTCGTATTTGACCGGAACGGATTTCTGTATCACGGCAGGGTAAAGGCCGTTTCTGAAGGTGCCCGCGAGGCCGGCTTAAAATTTTAAATTGAAATTGAGCTCAGATACAAAGGAGAAATTCTTACGCCAAGGCGCAAAGATTTTTAACTAAAAAAAAGATTTTTCTTTGCGGGCTTTGCGACCGCGCGTGCGAATGATAAGGAGGCAGGCTCTTGTACAAACCAGAAACAGAGGAAACTCAGTTAATTGACAAAGTGGTCCACATCAATCGGGTGGCAAAAGTGGTTAAAGGCGGTCGCCGCTTTAGTTTCAGCGCGATTGTTGTTGTCGGCGACGGTCAGGGATCGGTTGGATACGGTCTCGGCAAAGCCGGAGAAGTTCCCGAGGCCATTCGCAAAGGTGTCGAAAAGGCCAAAAAGAGTATGATCGCGGTTCCCTTGCAGGAAGGCACGATTCCCTATGAAACCATCGGTCGATTTGGAGCCGGCAGGGTTCTGCTTAAACCGGCCGCAGAGGGTACCGGCGTCATCGCCGGCGGCGCGGTTCGGGCGGTTCTGGAAGCCGTTGGCGTGCAAAACATTTTAACCAAATGCCTGGGGTCTCACAACCCCCACAATTTAGTGAAGGCAACGATCAGCGGCCTCGAAGGACTCGAGAGTCCTGAAATGGTGGCGAACAGACGCGGAATTTCTGTGGAAGATCTGTAGATCCCGGCCCTGAAACATTAATGCAGCAAAGGAGCGGATCACAGAAAGGATGAGATAAATGGCCGGAAGTGTAAAAGTAAAACTCATTCGAAGCATGATTGGCAGACCCGAAAAACATCGCAAGGTCTTGCGGGGGATGGGTCTTACCCGATTGAACAAAACGGTTGAGTTCAAAGATACCCCTGAAATCCGGGGGATGATTAATAAGGTATCCCATCTCGTTAGCACTGAGGAGAAGGTCGATGAAGCTTCATGAACTATCGCCGCCCGCAAAATCTCGCAAATCCGATAGACGGCTGGGCCGCGGTGTTGGTTCCGGCTGGGGCAAGACCGCGGGTCGGGGCAACAACGGCTATAACAGCCGATCCGGTGGCGGTGTCAGACCCGGTTATGAGGGCGGGCAGATGCCAATTCAACGGCGCCTTCCCAAGCGCGGCTTTACCAATATTTTCAGAAAAAAAATTGCTGTCGTAAATCTAAGGGATTTACTCGCATTTGAAAGCGGCAGTCTGGTGGATGAAGCAGCGCTTGCGAAAGCAGGACTCGTTAAAGGCCAAAAGGACGGCATCAAATTACTGGGACACGGGGAGATCCGTGTTGCCCTCAATGTCAAACTCAATCAGGTCAGCAAAAGTGCCCGGGAAAAGATTGAGGCCGCGGGCGGCAGCGTAGAGGTCGTATAATGATCGGTAGCGGGTTCCAAAATGTCTTTAAAATACCCGAGCTAAAAAAGCGTATTCTGTTCACCCTGGGGTTGCTTATTGTTTACCGGGTGGGGGTCCATGTTCCGGTTCCGGGTATCGATTCTGGTGCACTGGCATCTTTTTTTGCCAGGGCGGAAGGCACCATATTCGGAATTTTTAATATGTTTTCAGGCGGCGCGCTGGAACGGCTGTCCGTTTTTGCTCTGGGGATCATGCCCTATATCAGTGCCTCAATTATTTTGCAGCTTTTAACTGTCGTCATACCGCATCTGGAACAACTAAAAAAAGAAGGCGAGCAGGGGCGCAAAAAAATAACGCAGTATACCCGCTACGGCACCGTTTTTTTAAGTATTGTTCAAGGTTTTGGTATCAGTGTGGGGCTGGAAAGCATGAGTTCGCCCGGCGGGGCACCGGTGGTCCTGTTTCCGGGATGGGCGTTCAGGCTGATGACGGTGATTACCTTAACGGCCGGAACGGCTTTTATCATGTGGCTCGGGGAGCAGATTACCGAACGCGGAATCGGCAATGGTATTTCTTTGATCATTTTTGCCGGCATCGTTGCGCGGCTGCCGACCGCGGGCGCCAATACATTTCGGTTGTTGTCAAGCGGAGAAATGGGGATATTTATTGCCCTGATTTTAATTATTTTTATGGTGCTGGTTGTTGGTTTCATTATTTTTGTCGAACAGGGGCAACGCCGCATACCGGTCCAATATGCCAAGCGCGTGGTGGGGCGCAAAATGTATGGGGGGCAGAGCACCCATCTGCCATTGAAAATCAATACGTCCGGTGTGATTCCCCCGATTTTTGCTTCATCAATCATTATGTTTCCGGCCACCATCGCCAATTTTATCAATATTCCCTGGATAAAATCGATTGGCGAAGCCATGCGGCCGGGCAATGTCGTTTATGAATTGCTGTTTGTGGGATTTATTTTCTTTTTCTGTTACTTTTATACGGCTGTCACCTTTAACCCGGTCGACGTGGCCGAAAACATGAAAAAACAGGGTGGTTACATTCCTGGCATCCGGCCCGGCAAACGCACGGCCGATTATATTGATAAGGTGCTCACGCGCATCACGCTGGGGGGCGCAATTTACGTTTCGCTGGTTTGTGTCATGCCTTCTATTTTGATCACCCGGTTTAATGTTCCGTTTTATTTCGGTGGTACGGCATTGCTGATTGTCGTCGGTGTGGCGATT
>JBFFCW010000272.1:0-5644 GCA_041559695.1 Desulfobacterales bacterium | reverse complement strand
ATTTTTTATGGGGGTGTTGATATTCAACCGGATCTTCCAGGGTGATGATATGCACCGATTTGGTTTCGTTGATTTCATCGAGGATGGCTGCCAGGGTAGTGGTTTTACCGGACCCGGTGGCACCGGTGACAAACGCGATCCCGTTGACTTCCTTGGAAATCTGGAACATGGTCTTGGGAAGTTCACGCTCCTCGATCGTGGGAATTTTGGATTCCAGTTTCCGCAGAACGATAGAGATGTTGGCACCCTGGGAAAATATGTTCACGCGGAAGCGGGCTTTGCCCGGCAGACTGTAAGACATGTCGCAGGAGCCGGCGGTCAGCAGTGCCTTTGTCAGGCGACGGTCCTGGTTGATGAGATTCATGGCAATGACTTCAGTCTGAAAAGGGGTCAACGCCTTAAAGTTAGGCTTAAAATCAACCGGAATCAATTCACCGGCGCTTTCGACCTGCATGGGTTTGCCCACCGTAAAGTTCAGGTCCGAAACCTCCCGATGATAATCAAGCATTTTGACCAGAATGTGGTCGATTTCCTGTTTTTTCATGGTGCAACCTCATGTTGTATTAAATAAGGGTTAGCGAATCCGATTAAATTCTAGAAATCACCACGAAGATATGCTACGATCAGAAAATTTTTATTCTATCCTTTGTGCTTCTCGTGTCCTTCGTGGTTAAACCTCAATATGCACAAAAAATACATCTCCCCAATTGGAACCGATCAGATCTCTGTAAAATCCGACGGCGGCGCTTTGAGCAAAGGCAGGAATTTGGCCTTTTCATTGGCTTTGGCGTAGGCTTCATCGGCACTGATTTTACCGCCTTTGTACAACTGCATAATGTAGTCATCCAGCAAAACCATGCCGTATTTTTTTCCGGTTTGAATCATGGACGGTATCTGGTGGGTTTTGCCTTCACGGATCAGGTTGCGAACTGCCGGATTGGCGATTAAAATTTCGAGAGCCACGATTCGCCCCTTACGATCGATTCGTTTAAAAAGGGTTTGGGCGATGACGGCCCTCAGTCCGTCCGACAGGGTTGAGCGAATCAAGGGTTGCTCATGGGACGGGAAGACTTCGATCACACGGTCGACGGTTTTATAAGCGCTGGAAGTGTGCAGGGTGGAGAAAACCAAATGCCCGGTTGAGGCGGCTTCAACCGCCAGGGAAATGGTTTCAAGGTCGCGCATTTCGCCAACCAGAATAATATCCGGGTCTTCACGCAACGCGCCGCGCAGTGCGGCCGAAAAGGTTTCAGTATGGAGGCCAACCTCGCGGTGGTTGACAATACAGGAGTGGCTCTGATGAACAAATTCGATGGGGTCTTCCACCGTAATGATATGATCTTTGCGAGCGCGATTGGCCACATCGATGATGGATGCCAATGTGGTGGATTTGCCACTGCCGGTCGGTCCGGTCACCAGCACCAGGCCTCTGGGAAGGGTGGCCAGTTTTGATACGACTGCCGGCAGACCCAGCTGTTCGGCTGTCATGATCGTGCTGGGAATTTCCCTGAAGACGGCGCCCACTCCGTTTCGCTGCATAAAAAAATTGGCGCGATAACGGGCCAGGCCCGGGATCTCGTAAGCAAAATCAATATCCCCCGATTCTTCAAATACTTTGACTTTGTGCTCAGGAGCGATTTCATAGAGCATGGCCCTGAGGTCATCACTATTGAGGACTTTGTATTTAATCCGTTCAATATCCCCTCTGATTCTAAGCGCCGGGGGCTGCCCGGAAGCCAGGTGTAAGTCCGAGGCCCCCTGTTCATTCATCAGTTTAAAAAATGCATCAATTTTTGCCATTCACGACTCCTGGTTTCACAACAATCTGGTTTGAGGTTCTGTGCGAGTTGTCCGTGCCATACATTGAATCGGTTCTTGGAAGTGGTTTCAAAACCCCATCCGAGGCTTTGAAACCACTTCTTGCCAACCATCTGTATCAAAGTGGGAATCTCTTCTGGGTCTCTGGTTCTGATAAAACCGCCTGAAACGAAAGCAAACTCTCACAACCAAAATTCGAGAGCATATTGATCGATATACTGGCGCTCCCGTGCATTCGTTTCAGGCGGTTTTATTGAGTCTTCCCGATCTCTGGAATCGGACGGTTAACTCGATTTTTTCAGCAATTTGACTTTGGCATCTTCTTCATCCGATTCCTTCATGCCTTCTTTTCCGATTTCGAGCAATCTGGAATGCGCTTCGATGATCGAACTGATTTGAACCTCGATTTGTGTCCGCTGCCGTTTCAGCTCCGTAATATCTTCGTGCAGCTGTGCCAGACGATTGTGGGCTTTGTTCAGGATTTTTTCAGCTTTCACCTCTGCTTCAGCGATAATCAGTTCGGCTGATCTGCGGGCATTGTCTTTCATCTGGTCCAATACTTTTTGAGAATTAAGGAGGGCCCTTTTGAAGGTTTCTTCCCGCTTGCGATATCCCTGGATTTCCAGTTCCAACCGCCGGACTTCATCACCCAGGTTCTGGTTTTCTTTCTGCAAACTTTCGACAGTCTCCGCCATCTGCTCAAGGAAGGCATCAACCTCTCGAATGTCAAACCCGCGGAATCGGGTCTTGAATTGCTGCTGCTGGATGTCAAGGGGGGTAACTCTCATTGGTGTGCACCTGCCTTTCCTCTTATCTTAAGGAGTTCGCCCAGCCTTCCAGGCTGTCGACCAAAAAGATTCGCAGAAAAATGATCAGCAGAATGACGACAATCGGAGAAAAATCAATACTGCCATACATCATCGGCAATCTTTTGCGGATTTGATAAAGGATCGGTTCCGTTACATTATGAATAAAACGCACGATCGGGTTGTATGGATCCGGGCTTACCCATGACAGAACTGCGCGGGCAATTGTGATGAACATAAAAAAAACCAGCACATATTCAAGCACCGTTGCCACTGCAATTAACAGATTTCTAAATACAAGCATGTGAACTCTGTACCCTCTTGGTTATTTTAACATTGAAATTTCCGTCAAAATCAATGCAGATGCTTAAACCTAATTACATAATCCAAGATAAGTCAAGATATTTCACGGAAGATCAAAGGTAAGCCGCTATCCTTGGCTCGAGTGGCTGTAAGGTTCGCCGTTGATTCGCCGATTTACCATCAGAAGGCCTGGGTCAAAACCGCCCAAGAAAAAATGCTGCAGCTTTTGAGATCCGGTGATGCTTATCCGCCTGATACGGTTATCATTTGACAAAGAACAAGGGTTCTATCCGAATTGAGCGATAAACGCTCAATTGGGGTTCTAGTTAATATCGGGCGCCTTCACGAAAAACTTAAGTTCGAATATCTGGCGTTTTTTTCTGGCGTTTGTGGCCCGTATGTTAATGATTATTAAGAATATCAAATCCTTAACCGGATTGCAAATTTTGCAGCCTGCAGGGTCATCAGGGAGCGGTTAAGAGCGGGTCAGGGGGGGAATCAGGTGGGTTTTAGATTTTGGAATTTCGATTGCGGATTGAAACAATTTCCAATTCAAGGCTCAATCGCCGCAACTGTTTTTAGTCCAAAATCCGAAATCTATTGCTTACCCGCCGGCAATCATCGGAATCAAAAAGACCTCTGCGTCATCGGGAACTGATGTATGCTCAAAATTGGGCCGGGTGACATACTGCTCGTTTATGCGGACCACGGCATAGGGATGCGGATCCTTAAGCGCGTCAAGTAGGTCCGCAACCGTCATGCCTTCTCGCCAGGCCATCTGCTTGCCGGCCACCTCGATCATGAATTCACTCCGCTGGCCTTGAGCAATTCCACGACGTCATCAAAATCGATCCCGAGGCGTTTGGCGGTTTTTTGGGTCGGAATTCCATCCGGTGTCCAGCCCCTGCGCTCATAAACCGCATCCTTGAGTTTTTCGTATTGTTCTTCGCGGTATTTGCGCAAAGCGGCTATTTTTTCAGCAGTACTTTTACCGTCAATATCCACCTTGCAAGTTTCGGTCAGCTGTTTATCGTAACGCTCGGCGCGGGATTCATATTCATCCTCCGTCACCGGCCCCACGGCGCGGTAGGGGATCTCATCGTGTTGGCGGCGGCCGAAACCCATTCGCAGGTTAAATATCCGCTGAAAATTATAAACGGATTCGCTCATTTTAATCAGATCGTCGGGACCGGATTCGTTGCCGGTAATGGCACTGAAATAATCCGCATACCACTGGACGTGTTTCATTACCTTGGCCGGTTCGACAGTGTCTTTGTTGTCTTCCGGAATGACATCATTCCAGGGCAGCTTGCACAGGCCGCAGAGCCCGAACCAGGTTCGAAACATCGGGAACCAGTGCAATGCTTCGGCTTTTTGCTCGAAGGTCGGCATAAAGTTATGAACCATATCCAGAAATATGAGCCAGGCCTCGTCATGCTGGGGGCCTTTCAGCGCCAGTCCGTAACCGCCCTGCTGGGCCAAAGATTCCTTGGTCATGTATTCTGAAAATTCAAGCCCCTTAGCTTCCATGCCGATATCCCGCATGATATCCGGATCCGCCCCGAAATCTTTTGCGAAAATGGCTTTCATCATGCGGACTCCCTGGCCGACGATTTGGCCGAAGCCTTCGCCAGCCGCCATTTGATGCACCAGTTCCAGGGCGCCGAGCCGGTTGCCGAAGTGAAGATTCAGCCCGCCGGTATGGGTTTCGTTGATCAGTCCCATTTCAAAACACTCCATGACAAAGGCAATCCCGGTACCCACAGATATCGTATCCAGGCCGTAGGCATCACAATAGAAATTCATCTCGGCTACCGTATGCGGATCAAATATGCCCAGATTTGAGCCGCAGCCGGCGATGGTTTCATATTCGGGCCCGTCCACGAACACTTTTTTCCCCTTATACGGACCGGTTAAGGGTACAAAATCCCTGATTCCATGCGAGCAGGCCACCGTGCATCCCATCCAACAGCCGTCAAAACCCGGATCAAACAGGAGCCGGTACACTTTCTGGCCCAGATTGGGGGCCTGAGCGTGTTGGCCGTAACGAAAATTGTGGGTCGGCAGCAGGTCGTGGTCATTCATAATGGTGACCAGATGGGTGGTGCCGATTTTGGCCATTTCGTTTTGCTTGGGATCCAGTTCCACGACTTCGCGTGAATGCATTTTGGCCACCGTTTTCAGACGGGCTTTGTCCGCCGGGGCGTTGGTGTCGGCGGTGACATTTCCCCAGCAGGCGACCACTGCTTTCAGTCCCTTGTCGGCAAAAACGGTGCCGACGCCGCCGCGGCCGGCCTGTTTGTAGCGGGCGCGTTTGCGTTTGGGGTCATACCAGGTAAAATTGAGGCAGCCGATTAAGGTGTTTTTGGCCCCGGGGCCGGCCGATACCACCGAAATGTTTCGCGGTTTTCCCTGGGCAAAGTGCTCGGTTAAAATTGCGGACAGTTCATAGGCATTTTCCGGCAGACCGCTGGTTTCGAAGATCTGAACTTTTTGATTGACGCCGTCGATAAAAACGATCATTTCCTTTGAACTTTTGCCCTGGATTTCCAGCGCATCGAAACCGGAGAATTTAAGATAGGGGCCAAAATATCCGCCAACGTTGGAATCCATTACCGATCCCGTTGTCGGTGAAAGGGTGGCCACAATGCTTTTACCGGAACCCGGATAGATGGGCGTTCCCCCCAGCGGGCCGGCCGCAATACACAGTGTATTTT
>JBFFCW010000271.1:0-5652 GCA_041559695.1 Desulfobacterales bacterium | reverse complement strand
GCCACACCGGCCTTGCGGGCCCGCTCCAGCACCTCAGCTCTGTCTTTATCAAAGCTGGCGTCGCAGATGTGAGCATGCACGTCAATCAGACTGGGTTTTGATGTGGACATGATTTTACCCGAACCGATAATGTTTTTTGACGTCTTTGCGGATTTTCCAGGTGCAGGACATCCCGGTCGGAAAGGTGACAAGATCTCCTTTGCCAACTTCTACCGACTCCTGGCCTTGGGGTGTCACCACCACCTCACCTTCCAGAAAATAACAGGTTTCCGGCTCATCATACGACCATGGAAATTCAGATGCTTCTTTGGTCCAGATCGGCCATTCACCGACACCGAGTTCTTTCAGCCGCTCTTTGGTCGGCTTGCGTTCAACTTTAATTTTGCTCATGATGGCCTCCTATTGTTCTGTCTGTTTTTTTCTTTTGAGCCGACAGCAGTTTGCGGATTTGACGAATAATTGAAATTCCAATCTGAAGGGGGAATCCATCTTCAGTGGATTCCGGTCGATGGGTTATCCCATCCAAACAACCGTTGGCCACCAGGAAGCTCGCGATGGATTCGGGATCGATGAGTTCAAGAAGGTCTTCGCTCAACAGCTGGCTCATAACCCCGATCACACCATAGACTCCCCAGTTGGACACAGAAGAAATGACAAGCTCATCGCAGGTGATTACCGATGGGATAATATCCATTTCCTTGAGGCAGGTCTGCAAATTGCCCATTCCAATTTCATTGCCACCATCTCCAAAGGCAATACGCGGACAATTGCCGTTTTCGAAAAACAAGTCATATTTCGCAACCAAGTGGGTTATATCATCCCGATGCATATTATAATAACGCCCATCTGCTGCCACCCCCGGGCGTTCGACTGAAACAATCAAAGCGGGATCCAACTCTTTTACAGCCTTTTTGACAAATGCGCGACTCTGCGCCCAGTTTGAGATGGGCATTTCATATGTGAGAAAGCCGGGCGCCATGGTTTCTGAAATTGGCGGTGCACACACGAAGATGGGCTGGTAACCCAGATAGGTGAGAATATGATACAAGGCAATGGCGCCGATGGGGCCGTCGCTTTCAAAGCTGCCGGAGACGGGAAAACCGGTACCGATAAGCACCGTACCTTTGTTATCCAGTAATAATTCAGCTGAACGTTGGCAATATCCCGGCTTCAAATTATGCCTTAGCCGGGCCATTCCTCGATGATCATGCTGCAATATGAGCCCTTCAATTTGGCTGGAAAGCGAATTCATTATATTCGATGAGGGTTGAGATCTCGATCCGGTTTCAAGGTTTTATGGTTGTATATACCTGGCCTTTTTCTTCCTTTACAATCCCGCGTTTCTGGAAATCCTTCATGATCGCATTATATTTCAGTCGATATTCGCTATCAAAATACAGATCGACGGTTTCTTTAAACCAATACGTTTTCATAAGAAGTTCGAAAAATGAATCCTGATGCACGGTTTTTTGCATCATTAATGTATAAATCATAATTTTTTTCAATAAGTCGAGCCCGAGCTGATCGCGATGATTCAAAAAGTGATTTAGCCGTTTTCTGGCTTTAGATAAGGCTTTGGGCATGTCCCTGAAAGGGGGGCCGTGACCCGGATAAACTATCTGAACATCCAGTGATTCCAGTTTATCAAGGGATTGCAGCATTTGAAAAAGTGCAGCACTGCCTTCAACCCTTAGATTCATTACGGGCATGTCATTTTTCCAAAGAGTGTCGGAAGAGATCAAAAGTTTTTCCTTTCGGTTATAAAGCACAATTCCCTCCGAGGCATGGCCCGGTGTGTGAATGACCGTGAATTCATGTGTACCGATCAAAAGAAGATCGCCATCATCTAAGGCTCTGGTGCAGTCAAAGAAATCAGCTTCCTGGTTAAAGTATTTCCACCAGGTAGCCCAATCATCTCGAGCATCGATGAAATCCTTACCGATCTGATGCAATGCAATATCACAGTTGGATTGATCTTGAATACGTTTATTGCCCCCGATGTGGTCGCAGTGACAGTGGGTGTTGACGATCAGTTGCACATCTGATAATTTTACCTCCAGCTGCGCGATCAGGCCGGCGGTTTCGTCAAAGTCGGCAATGTAGGCGGTGTCGATCAGGATCGGGTTTTCAGAGCGGTATACAAAATGGTTTGCGTTGAGAAAACCGCGTTCGATAAAATACAGGTCTTTTAGGATTTCAACCGGTTGCATTTTTTTCAGCGATTGCGTTTTAAAAATCTGAACCGTGGTTAAAGGTGCCTAAAGTTATAGCTCACCGCAGAGACGCAGAGCGCACAAAGAAAAAATTTCCTTATAAAAAGCCCCTGCGGGCTCTGCGTCTCTGCGGTGAACCATATAAAAATGACAGAATTTCTTTAGCGGTGGGCCTCCAAACAGGCAACCCCCTGATGCCCCACCACCGCATTATGGGTAACCCCTGCCGGCAACTCCAATCGATCACCGCTGTCCAGGGTGAGCTTATCGCCTGAATCGGGCAGACCGAAGGTGATGGAGCCACGCACCACATAAATGACCTTGTGATAGGAATGACGGTGGGCGCCATAAACATCTCCGGGCCCGTTGGACCAGACATAAGGGTGTAGATCTTCATCGGCCAGGATGCTGCGCAGCAATGCTTCATTCGGCAATTTCTCATCCGGCCAGCGGATCACCTTGGTTTTCGCTTCTTTCATGGCGGCCTTTTTTAATCAAACAATTTTATTTTCGGTGTCGAATCGCTTTTTGCGCTGAATTATCAATCGCACCGGGCGCAATCATTTTCACCGTCAATCTAAAAAGAAATCGGGCAACAGCCGGGCGGCATTATCCGGCTCAACCGCATATTGTTTCAGATCCGTGTGACCGCGCGCTTGCAAAAACTGCTCGTCTATCAGTGTTTGTCCGCTGAGCTGGCGATTTTCTGTGATCAATATTTCATAGGCGGCGTCGGCCATGATCTCCGGCGTGCGGCAATTTTGAAAAAGATCCCGGTTGCCCACCGCAAATTCAATTGCCGCTGTTGCAATCGCCGTGCGAGGCCATATGCAGTTGACGGCAATGCCATAGGGCTCGAATTCTGAGGCCATTCCCAGGCTGAGTATTGTCATGCCATATTTAGAAAGGGTATAGGGCGCATGGTTTTTTAGCCATTTAATATTCAGGTTTATCGGGGGAGATAAACTTAAAATATGCGGGTTCGAAGATGCCTTCAGAAACGGCAAAGCCGCATGCGCACATATGAATACGGCACGCGAATTGATGCTTTGCATCAAGTCGTAGCGTTTAATTGTCGTTTTTTCCACCGTTGTCAGACTGATGGCGCCGGCGTTATTAACCAGGGCATCAATGCCGCCATATTCATCGACCGCCGCTTGCATCATGTTCGCCACCTGATCTTCCCGCCGCACATCGATTTTGAAAGGCAAGGCCTTTCCGCCGGCGCTCACAACTTCCTCGGCAACCGTATGAATCGTTCCCTTTAATTTTGGATGCGGTCTGTCCGATTTAGCGGCAATGACAATGTTGGCGCCATCGCGGGCAAACCGCAAGGCCATGGCGCGCCCGATGCCGCGGCTGGCTCCAGTGATGATGATGGTTTTACCTGATAAATCGCCCATGAAAAATTCTCTTAATTATGTGTTTGCGGATAGTTAATTCTTTGTCTTTTTTCGGATCGATCCGGATAGATCTTGTAAAGCGGATTTTTGTAAAAGCCGGGAATGCGGTAGATGGTGTTTCTTTCGGGGTCCAGATCCAGCTCCAGGACCAGCCCCTGGTTGTCTTGGTTTACGTTAACCCACATGTGTCCATTGGAGATTCCGGCATACGTATTGTAGCCGGCGTTTGCTAAACATGACATCAACAGCAGGGACAAACTTTTGCAGTCGCCTTTTTGGGTTCTGATGGTTTCTTCAACCGATTGCCATTTGAGGGGGTCTAAAATGTAATCATAATGGTTGATGATGTGCTGATAGATACGCATCAATGGCTCTGATGGTTCCGGGTTGGCATCACTCACAAGCCCGGCGTTGATTGATGTTGCAGACTCCGTATCAAGCAGATTTTGGATCACGGTGCTGCCGTAATCCGTGTCGACGATAAACTCATATGGGGCATACACGTTCGAATACTTGGCATTCATTTCTGTCATATTTTCTTTTACAAATTCAGCATAGCTTGACAGATTCCATTTCAGCTCCGGGATAATGCTTCCGGCAGGTATTTTTCCCCTCTGGATGGCCGCACAACCCCACAATAAAAAAAACCAAAGCATGCCAATTGTTATGACTTTACGCCTCATCTGATGACAGCAATTTCCCCTTTTTTAAATGAGTTAAACCCTCAAGCAGGCTGACTCCCACCAGTAGCAGAACCACAGACCAGAGCAATGTATCCTCTCAATGGCAGTGCTAATCTGCCGCAAAGAAGCCAGACTGCCAGTACGAATCCACCACAAAGATTAATCGCTATGGCACCCCCCAGGCCTAACCCGACAAACCGGCTGGATTTACGGTAACATTCAACCGGCAAGGCCAGACCCATCCTTAGAAGCACCCCTCCCAGAATCGTCGCATAAAAGGAAGGATCTGCCATCGGTATTCCCAATGCCTTGACCAGTCCCGCGGGAAACGCCATCAGCAGGATACCCAGGATTAGATTGATGGCCGCATCCGTTTTCAGTAAGGTGCTGCGAGTCATCCGTTATTCAGGGAATTTTATGGTAACCCTTTCCCCCTCATCTTTAGATTTCATCTTGATCTTGAGTTCGATGCTGTCTTCACGGATACCCAGTGCCAGGGGGGATTTGCCTTTGCCGCCTTCGATATGGGTGATTTCACGCACCGCGTTCATGATCTTTTCACCGATTTCAGCTCCCGGCGATGGCAGTTCGGATTCGCGGTATTTGGCGGTTACTTTGATGTTTCCGTCCGGCGAGCGCGTAATGGAAACCTCTTTGGCATTATCGGTAACGCCATGCAGCGCGGCCAGGGCGAGCCATTTTGCCGCGGCTTCATCCTGGTCGCTGTCTTTTTTGATTTCTGACATTTCCTTCAACGGATCGTTGGTGGCATAACAATCACATAATTCCTGGACTTTCAGGTGTATATTGCGCTTCTCTTTCATAATCTGGTCCTCCTTCGGCTAAAACCGGGAAAAGAATTTTTGGGTTAAGCTAAATTATACACTTTTTAGCAAAATTCAAGACGGCTATTACCGGTCGATTCTTGAATCCGACCCAAAATCCATCCTGTTGCGAAGGAGCGCAAGCTGAGCCTTAAAACGGCTCTTGAGAAGATGCATCCGGAGTGGATGACGGCCTTGCTTCGACAAATATTTCCTGATAGGCGACGGCCAAAATACAGATCTGAATCGGAATGGTTAGAACGACACCAATGCCGATAGCAAGTGCGCCGATGCTCCCAATGATGCTGGCAATCGCCGCTAAGCCGAAAAAAGGCCAGAAATTGGTTTTGACGGTCTGGATGCTTTGCTGAGAAGCCGGCCAGAAATCCATCTGTTTGTCGACAATCAAATAAAGACCGAACATCAAAAAGGCCTGGGCGGCATAGACGAGGAACAGAGAAAGTAATTGCCCGATAACGGGAAACCATCCCACCATCAGAGATCCGATCAGTATGGCGATTCCCCAGAT
>JBFFCW010000270.1:0-5668 GCA_041559695.1 Desulfobacterales bacterium | reverse complement strand
CGGCAGATACCCGGGCCGCCGCTTCAAGCAGGGCACCGGTGATTGCCTGTCCTTTGAGAAGATCCTCTCCTCTTTTTGATCTCAGCGGTGTCGGACCCACAGACCCCATTACAATCCGGATATCCTGGCAGCGGTTTTGAGTGTCAGGGTCAAGCACCAGATATACGGCAACACTCACAACCGCTAAATCGGTTGCCCGCTGAGCGAATTTAGAATAAAAACCGTTTCCCCGGCCGGAATTGGGGATATGGATCTCGGTCAACAGTTCATCGGGCTGCAGGGCGGTTTCAAAGTAGTCCACGAAAAAATCGTCCAGGCTGACGACCCGCTCAGCGGCTGATCGGGTCAAGGTTACCTGTGCGCCCAGGGCCAGAAGCGTCGCCGCTAAATCCGATGCCGGGTCTGCGTGGGCGAGGCTGCCGCCCACCGTTCCCCAGTTGCGGACCGCGACAGATGCCAGGGTCCGCTCCATTTCTGCCAGCATGGCAAAATTTTCTTTGACGACATCCGAAGTCTCCACCGACCGATGGGTTGACAGGGCGCCGATCCGCAATCCGTCTTTTTTATCGTAGCGGATGTAGTCCAGATCCGATAGGCCTTTGATATCGATGATGGTTGATGGCATAACCAGGTTCTGCTTCATTAAGTTTACCAGGGACTGGCCGCCACCAAGAAGTTTGGCTGTCTGCCCGTATTGCGAAAGTAATTCACAGGCCTCATTTACAGTTTTAGCGGGGAAATATTTAAACGTATCCATGGGTTGCATTCCTCCAATTAAAGCCGACTCGCTGGGAATTTACTCAAGCCGCTTCTTGACGGCATCGGCAAATTCTTTACCGACCTCCTTGGCCTTGGCCTTCAGGATTCTATCGCCGAAGGTTGCCAATTTTCCAACGATAGATACTTCGGATTGATAGCTGAGTTCGGTCTCATCTCCCGATAACGCATTGAAATTGATGCGGGTCTTCTGCTTGAAAAACCCCAAGTTGCGTAATTCATTGCCTTCCCCCGCAGTTCTTATCAGCTGGTGGGGGATGATTTCCTCTATGACCGTTCTAACTTTGAATCGAACGGCGATAAACCCGACTTTGGCTTTGATGATACTGTCGTACTCTGTGTCGCTTATCGGTTCCACCTTTTCGCATCCCGGAATACAGGGACCGACGATAGCGGGATCCAGCAGAGAATCCCATAATTTATCTAGCGGTGATTTGACCGTAAATTTTTCCTCTATCAGCATAAGTTTGCCTTGATTATATTTTTGGTTGTGTATCCGATTCGCGTTTTGCCAGACAGCCGGACCGCTCTGGGAAAAGGTTCGCCTCCTCAGCCGATTTTGCTAAAACCATACTCAGCGGAAATAAATTGGTGATTGCGGTTGACCGCGGACGAGCTTGAATTCCGATCAGCCGGTTTCTGGCTGTTTGAGCACTACCAGGGCGTCCAGCGCCTTAACGCCCTGACCCTTATCCAGTACCATCAAGGGATTGATATCAATTTCAGCAATCGTGCCCTCCCAATCTTTGGCCAATTTCGAAATTTTTAGCAGGACATCAACAATTGCCTCAATATCGCAGGGCCTTTTGCCGCGCACCCCCGCCAGTATTGGATAGCCTTTTATTTCCTTTACCATTTGCCCGGCATCGGCGGGCAAGAGCGGTGCAACCCGGAGCGAGATGTCTTTTAGAATTTCCACAAAAATGCCCCCCAATCCAAACGCGATGGTCGGCCCGAATTGGGGATCCTGTGACATGCCGATCATAACCTCCGATCCACCCTGGATCATTTCCTGGACCAATATGCCGTTGATTCTTGCTTTTGAATTGTAGCTAGATGCATTTTCAATCAGCGCATCATAAATTTGTTTTAGCTCTTCTTTGGAACCGACCCCCACGCGAATCGCATTCGCCTCTGACTTATGTAAAATATCGGGCGAGTCAACTTTAAGGACGACCGGAAATCCGATCTCCCCGGCGAAATCCACCGCATCGGAGACAGATGTTGCCACTATTTCCCGGGTAACCGGGATCCCGTACAAATTTAACAGTGATTTGCTCTGATGCTCACTTAGACATGAATCTGCAGTCTGCAGCATAGCACCGGCTTTTTCGAGCGAAGGTGAATCATCACTGACGCTTGGGGATATTGGGTCAGGCCGGTGTGTTTCTGAGTGCCCGTAATATTTGACGAGTGCGGCAACTGCCGTTGCACATCTGTCCGGGGATCGAAATAAGGTGACGTTGCTGCCATACAGTGCTTTTATTCCCGGATCCGACAGGCTGCCGGCTGCCCACCAGGTAACAATGGGTTTTGTGCTGCCTTCAATCGCATCCAGCAGCATGTCCGCCCGATACTCACTCGATGGTCCGGCCACCATGGATACGTTTACCTGAACGATGTCGAAATTATCGTCTTCCACGAACAGCTTCAGGCATCGCTTAAACATCTGGGGGTTGCTGAAGATCTGGCCGGTCAGGTCAAACGGGTTTGCCACCTTCCCGAAGGCGGCGATTTCCTTAGCGGCCAGATCGCTTGTCTTTTGCGAAGGCTCCGGAACCTTCAGTCCCAATTTTGTATAGTAATCCGCCATGATAATGCCGCCACCGCCGGTGCTGGTCAGAATACCCACGCGGTTGCCCCCGGGAATCCGCTCCCGGGCGAATAAAGCAGCCGTTTGGAACAACTCATCATAGTGGCGCACTCTGACGACCCCATTTTGATTGAAGACCGTGTCGATGACCGCATCCGAACCGGTCATTGAACCGGTATGCGAAGCAGCCGCCTTTTTGCCGGCCTCGGTCTGTCCAATTTTCAAGACGATGATGGGTTTGCGATGGCGCAGGGCCAGCTGCGCCGCTTCTACAAATTTGGCGCCATCCCGGATGCCTTCAATCACCGCGGCGATAACTTTCGTTTTTTCATCGTGCAAAACCATGTGTTTTATGTAGTCGGATACATCCAGATCTGCTTCATTGCCGCTGGAAATAAAATAACTTAACCCAATGTTTTTATCCTGGGCCCGGTTTACCAATGCGCCCCCCAGGGCGCCACTTTGTGAAATAAAGCCGATGTTGCCCGGAATCAGGGTATCGATTTCCAGCAGTTGAGAAAATGAAAGCACCGTACGGCTGTGGAAATTAATTAATCCGATACAATTGGGGCCGCAGACCCTTATGTTTCTATCGGTGGCAAGGGTTTTGATCCGGTTTTGCGCTTCCTTTCCGGCGCTGCCCATTTCTGCAAAACCGGAGCTGAAAATAACCGCGGCACCCACATGGTTGTCAGCACATTCGTTCAACACGGTAAGGACGTGTTTTTCAGGAACCGCGATCAGAGCACAATCTATCGGACCCGGAGCGTCGGAAATAGTTGGATAGCACTGAATCCCGTTGAGTTCCCGATATTTGGGGTTAACCAGAGCCAGATGGCCCTTGTACCCGTGCTTGCCAACATACTTAAATAATCTGCCGCCAATGCGTGCTGAATTTTCCGAAACGCCGATAATCGCCACGGATTCAGGATTTAGCAGTCGTGATAATTCATGTGTCATAAAAAAACTCTTCAGAACCGCCGGTTTGGCGCAACCCATTTCACATCAGGCGCGGTAAAGTGAAGATTTAAGGTCATTCGAAAAATTCCTTAAAACACTTTAACTCGTCAGTGCAATCCCTGTGCCATCAACATTTTTAGTATAGATTAATAAAAGTTACAGTGGTTTTTAATTTTTTGATTGAATTCTTTGACAAAATTTGTTTAATAATGAGACAACAGCTCAGGGGGGTACCGATAATGAAAAAGCCACTTTCACCTGCCCAATTTGCCCGCAAAACTTCCGATGCGATTGCCATATTCAAAGATGGCATCATCGTCTATGCCACCGACCCCTTTGAGGAATTATATAACCATTTAAAATCTATAGATAAAAAGAGATTAAGCCACAAATTGCGTGATTTAAATCAGACGCTGCAACATTCCGGAGACGTGTTCACCCATCAACAGGTTGTCTTCAAGCCCGGAGATAGAGAAATCGATATCTCTGTATACTTATTAAACAAATCCGGGTCAATGGAAAATCACCTGCTCCTATTGGCCGGTCCAACAGCGCCCGGAACGGAGATGCCTTTTTTCATGTCCGACCCCTCGCGGGATGCCGATCAAATTTTTTCAAAAGCATCTGCGAAAAAGTTGTCACCGCTGTTTTCGGAATTGATCGGAGAAGACCCCCATTTTAAAGCGGTTTTATTTAAGGCTCAAAAAGCCGCCCAAAGCAATTACCCGGTACTGATACAGGGAGAGAGTGGCACCGGCAAGGAAATACTGGCGCGGACGATTCATAAGACCAGCCGCCGCAGTCGCAAGAAATTTGTGGATATCAACTGCGCCGCTATTCCGGACCAGCTAATCGACAGCGAACTGTTCGGATACGAAAAGGGTGCATTTACCGGTGCATCACCCGGTGGACGTCATGGTCTGTTTGTGGAGGCGCATCAGGGGACGCTATTTTTTGATGAGATCGCCGATGCTTCCTTGCAAACCCAGGCCAAACTGCTGCGTGTTCTAACCGAAGGGCATTTTAAGAGAATCGGCAGCTCGAAAAATGTTAAAGTCGATGTCCGGATTATCTCAGCCACAAATAAAGATCTGCCTCAGCTGATCGCGGAAAAACGGTTTCGGCAGGATTTAATTTATCGGTTGAATACCATCAGCATCCCGATACCCCCATTGCGAGAACGTCTCGAAGATATACCGCTGCTGGCAAATTTTTTCCTGGTGAGGCATTCTGAAAGACAGCAACGCCGCCTGCAGTTCGCATCCAATTGCCTTGAGGTCATGAAATCATATCCATGGCCCGGCAATGTCCGCGAACTTAAAGGTGTCGTCGATTACATGGTTACCATGGCCACGGGTTCCCTGATAACTGAAAAATATTTTCCCGATTTTCTACTGTCGGCCGAACAGCAACACCCAGAAAATAACGATGGCCGGCAACAGCCAATCAATGCTGAACAGAATCTCGGGCTGCTGACGCTGGCTGTCCAGAACACGGAAAAAGAGGTCATCACAGATGTTCTGAAACAGGCTAAAAACAAATCAGAGGCCATCAAGATACTGGGAATCAGCCGCAGGACGTTTTATGCCAAATTGAAACAATACCATCTGGAATAGGCCTTATTCTGTATACTATTTAAACATAATAAATCCAACGTTTGCCTTCATAAATCAGAAAGTTTCATAGAATCAGCTCTTTGGATGTGATGGCCCAATCTTTGCAGTTAAATCCGCCAGATGGCTTCCGTGGTAAGACGTTGCACTTGAGATGGATGCATCCAATAATTGCCAAGAATTATTGGCGCGCACAATGGACGAACCCTGCCAGAAACAGACAACGGCGCAAGCCGGCAAGCCCAGCGCCCCATTATGGACGAAACAGGTTCGGGTTAGGTGAGATCGATGGCGGATGTCACAATTGTGGATACCAGCCCCAGAGACGGCCCGGTGGCTTTACCGAAAATACGCACGCCCAAAAAAGTCGCTCTGGCGAACAGTCTGATGCAAAACGGTTCACTCAAGATTGACTGTGTGGCCTTTACACATCCACGTCTCAGACCTGAATATGCCGATGCTGAAAAAGTCGTCAATGCGCTTGAAAAAAGACCGGGGGTGATCG